>JAVBSZ010000062.1:0-9563 GCA_031556415.1 Opitutales bacterium
CGTCGCATAAAACGCCCGCACTGGTCATGTACTAATCTGTACACTCCCACCGCGGGCGTTTCACGCTCCTGCTTATGCATCCAACCCATGCCGCCAAAGTATTGTGCTTCGCGTTTCGCAAGCCTCGTTCTTCATCCAAACCGTACCGTTAAAACGGCTCAAGAAAGTCTTGCTCTTCATCGAAATTTGTTCTTTTGAGCCTAAGTTTGCCGCATAAAACGCCCGCACTGAAATGCGGAAAGTCTGTTGTATCTAAAAATCTTATGAAGAGTTTAAAAATTTTTAATGTTTCATATTTGTCGGCGCTGGATTTAGCGCTTTCGGGTTGCGCTTTTTTCGACGGCGCCGCGTCCTCCTCCGGAGAAAATACCGCTTCATATTCTGCGGCTTCCGCGCGGGGTGCAAAGGCTCCGAAAGACGCCAACCCTGACGCTGCGGCGATGCGTTCGGGCTACAGGCAGTTTTATGAAAAATATTTCATAAAGGAGGGTGCGCTTTACAAGAGGCTGTACGAGGAGGGCCAGTCTCCAAAGACCCTCATCATAGCATGCTCGGATTCCCGCGTGGCCCCCGAAGTCATTTTCAGCTCCGCGCCCGGGGAGCTGTTCGTGGTAAGAAACATCGCCAACATAGTTCCTCCGCTCGCCAGCGCCGGCCTCAATACGGGCACGGCCGCCGCCATAGAATACGCCGTGGAGCACCTGCATGTCAGAAACATCGTCGTGATGGGGCACGAAGCATGCGGAGGCATAAACGCCCTCATGGCTTCCGCGGAAGATTCCCACGGCGGAGCGATAGCCGACTGGATTCACATCGCCGCCCCCGCAAAGGATAGGACTCTCAAGCTCAAGGCCGCCACGCCGCAGCTGGCGCAGACCCTCTGCGAAAAGGAGTCCGTAAAAAACTCCGTGGAAAACCTGATGACTTTCCCCTTCGTCTCCGAAAAGGTCGAACGCGGGGAACTGCGCCTGTACGGCTGGCACTTCAGCATAGAAAAGGGAACCGTGGAAGAGGTCTGCGCAAAGTAGGCGTGCAAGTTTGAATAAATCGAGGGATTGCAAATGGAGGGCGAAAACTCATTTTTGCGCAAGCACGGCGCGGATTTCTTTGTTGTCTTTTCCGCGTTTTTAAAAATTTTGCTGATGCTGCTTTTCGCGCTTTGCGTGCTCGCAAATGTGTCGGACATTTTGGATGCGAACTTCTTTGACCCCGAAAATCCTATATGGACTTGGGAAGGCGGCGGCTGGGAGCGCAGTTCAAAACTGACCTACACGATAGTTTGCAGCGTTTGCGCGCTTTATTACGCCTTTGCGATAGTCTCGCCGCTTTTCATCAAAAACAAGTATGCGGTTTGGCTCGTTTGGGCTGTCGGAATTTTCTATATTTTTTACGGCGCTGCGGCGTGTGAATGAGGCATTTAGCGCGTCTCTAGTCCGTTTTTGAAAGCTTGCGCCAGTCTTTCGCTTGACTTGAGGGCACGCGCATGCGTATTTAAGTGAATGTTTTGCGCTGATGCGCGCTGCCTGAAATTTACGGGAAAGAAAATATATGGATATCAAAAAGATTTTAGCGTCGGTTTTGCTTGGCGCGTCGGGCTGCATTTTTGCGGCGGACGGCGTCTACGTTTTGGAGGTTGAGGATTTTCTCGACTTTGCCGACTGGGCCACGATGGAGGCGAGGGACCAGAAGGGTCTCACAACGTCGAGCAGCAACGAAATGCCCGTCACCATGATAAACGTTCCAAAGGCGGGGGAATACACAGTCTGGGCCTGCGGAGGAGACATGCACAACCACCTGCCGGGCAGCCGCAGCTTCAAAGTGATTGTTAATGATACGGAACTTGGCGCGGCGGGAAACCACGGCAAAGACAGCAAGGATTTCTGGCACTATAAGAAGATAGGCAAAGTGCGCCTGAACGAGGGGAAGAACTTTGTGGCCCTCAAGCGCGTGGGCAGCTTCACGCGCCCCGAGTCCATCATCTTCGCCGCGGATGACTCCTTCACACCAAGCGCGGATTTCTTCAAGAGGAACGTCAGGCTCAAGCACGTCTTCCCCTCGCCCCTTTCGGGCAAGCAGGAGAACATAGGCAGCATCAGCATATCCTATTCCGAAAACCCGACGGGCGTGCCCGTCTACATTGAAAACGCCGTCATGCGCCTCGGCTTCATCCCAAAGACGACGTCGAGCGGAAGAAAGACCTTCGTGCGCAGCATGGAAATCAAAAAGGACGGCAAATGGTTCAGGATGCCCGGCGGCGAGGACGAATTCCTCTTCATGCTCTACGAGCCGAGCGACCCGGGCTATTCCGACAAATACTACTCCGAATGGAAACGCAGCTCGCTTGGGACTAAGGAGAAGTTCCAGGGCAAAACCTACGAGTTCGCGCCCACGGACGCCGACCCGTATTCCGCCAACAAGGTCGCCCCCGTCATGCCCGAAAGCGTTTCAAAGAAGGACGCCAATACGCTTGAGATAAAATATTCCGACGGCGCGGTCGGCACGATGTCCTTCGCCGACGACAAGACTGCGATGATAAAAATGTCCGTGGAGCTCAAGGTGAAGAAGGACGGCTTTTACTCCCTCGGCTTCCAGGGCTTCAACAAGATGAAGCCCGACGAGGTCAAGCAGGTGCAGCTGCCGCCGCTCTTCCAGCGCAGGGCCCTGATGGATACGCCTCAGCAGATAGGCAACAGGATGACGAGCCACCCGCTTGTGATCATCCAGGGCGAGCTGGAGGGCGCTTTGCCCTACACGAACATGCTCGTCGCCGACGAGAAGGTTTTCCCCTTCGACGAATGGTCGGTGAGGAGAAACTCCCATTACGGCTTCTCATTGAGGAGGGCCGGAGGCGGCGCGCAGACCGTCATTTTCAGGCCCGTACTCGGCGGCAGGGATTCCGAAAAAAAGGCGGGTGAAACGCTCTCGGCGTCCTGGTATGTGGTGCAGACGCTGGGAGACTGGGCGGGCGCGCTTGAGCTCGCCAACACGAAGGTTTTTCAGGGCGGCAACATTTTCCGCGAGCCATACGCAACGTCGTTTTCCGACGCCACCGCGAACGTAGCCGCCTACATGAAGGACGAGGACGCCAGCGGCTGGTGCGCGCACCTCAAGGGCCGCTGGAACATAGAGGCCAAGTACCAGGTCACGCATTCCGCGCCGCTTGCGGAGCTCGAAATCGCGCTGCTGACCAACGACGAGGATTATTACAGGCAGATCGCGCTGCCCACGGTTGAATTCATCCTCAGCCGCACCGCAAGCCACTTTACGGACAGGGACACGGGGCACGGAGTCCCCATGAAGCTGGTGCTCGGCAGCAGCTATTACGGCGCGGATTACGTTGCGTCAATCGGCGCGCTTTTGGGGGACGCCAACCCATGGGTTGACACGCTCCTTGAGGGCGCCATGCCGAAGGCTGATAAAAACTGGCTCACGCTCTTCGGCGTCTATCTTGCGCGGCCTTCGGAAAGCCTCCTCAAAAACATCACGGACCTTGCCGACCCCTGGATAGAATCCAGCTTCCATCCTGGCAGCAACGGCAACGCGGGCACGGGCGCCTTCGTGAACGTCTCCTTCTACCCGCAGTGGTGGTATTTGAACGACCTTTACGAAGTCACCAAGAATGAAAAATATTTGAAGTATGCCGAATACGGCGCCTTCAATTCCCTCGCCTCCATGTGGAATTACCCCACGCCGCCGCAGGGAGATATGACCATCTACAAGGGCAACAAGTTCTGCGGAATGACCTGCATCTGGACGCGCGAAACGGAGCCCTTCAGGCTGGGCTTTGACCAGCGTCTGGCGGAGGCCGCCTTCTTCGGCATGGACAAGCTGCCTCCGGAAAACCAGCTTAAGCGCTGGCACTGGGAGGGCGAGTACGTGCGCAAGGAAAAGCAGGCCGACGCCCTCATGGTTTCGAGGATAGGCCTGGGGATTGAGCAGCCCAGCTCCTACATGTCCGTGCAGGGAGGCAGCAACATGAACATCCTGCACCCCTCGTGGGCGGCGGAGATGCTCGGCGTCTACAAGAACACGGGGCGCGACATCATCGGAAAGTTCGCGCGCCATTCAATTGTGGGTCGCTTCGCCAACTATCCGGGCTACTATATATGCGACTTCATAGACATGATACAGGACCCGCGCTACCCGATAAGCGGCCCCGACGTCACCAGCATATACTACCACCACATACCCACGCATTTCGCGCAGAATTACGACTTCCTCATGGCGCAGTTCGAGCTCGCCACAAAGGACAAAATCAAATTCCGCTTCATGCGAGAGAAGAACTACGTCTGGTTTGTGGACCGCATTTTCGGCCTCCCGGGCAAGGTCTTTTTCGACGCCGACTGCCGCCCCATGCTCGACAAATCCGCGGTCAAAGTTTCGCCCAAAGTCAACACGCTGCTTGCGCGCGCGAAGGACGGCGTCTGGGTGCTGCTTCTAAACGACAGCTCCAAGGACATCTCCGTGCCCGTGGAGCTCAACCCCACGGCGGCGGCCATGAAGGGCGTTAAAACGCAGGAGCCCGTGCGCGTCTACGACGGCGACGGCAAGGCGAAGGTTCTGCGCGGCTTCTTTGACGCGGCACCAATTGACATCCCCGCGCAGCAGGTCGTCGCCATGAAGATAGCGGCCTCTCCCGACGACGTTGCCGTGCGGCGCAAGGCCGCCCCAATCAAAAGCCAGTCCCTCTTCTCCGAGCTTGGCGCTTACGAGGATTTGGGAGACCTGCACGTCATGCGCATACGCGGGCCTTTTGGGAGCGACTCCGTCTATGCGTACTTCACCGAAGGCGCGAAGAAGGGCCTAAAGCTCAAGCTCGTCATGGAGGTCAAGAAGCCTTCAAAGCAGACGCTGGTTTGCGACCGTTTCCCATTTGAGATATCCGTCTATCCGCTTCCGCAGGACAAGGACATAGAGCTATCCATGTTCGTGGAGCACGACGACGGCTCAAGGGACCCGGTCGGCAGCTTCACCCTCAAACAGTAGGCAGGCAACGGGAGCAAAAAAAGCGGACGAAATCGTCCGCTTTTTTTTGTAAGGTAATTTTTCTGAGGAGGTTTTATATCACCGTGTTGTCCGGTATCACCGCGCTCTTATGCACAATCAAAATGCCGTCGCGCACGTGCAGGCCTTCCGCCTCCCAGCCGTCCGGCTTGCCTTCGGGCGAGAGCCTCACGTTGTTGCCTATCCTTGAATTTTTGTCGAGAATTGCGTTGGTGATTTCGCAGTTCTTGCCTATGCCGATTTTCGGCCTGCCGTCCTTGTGGCAGAGCTCCTTTTCGGCGTCGGTCTCAAAGAAGTCCGCACCCATCATCACGACGTTGCGCAGCTTCGTGCCGCTGCGTATCATGGAGCGCACGCCGATTATGCAGCGCTTCAAATCCGCATCCTGGATTATGGAGCCGTCGGAAAGGTTGCAGCGCTCTATCTTGGAATTCTGCACCTTCACGCCGGGCAGGAAGCGCGCGTGCGTGTACACCACGTGGTTTTCATTGTAGAAGTTGTAGGGCGGGATGTCGTCCGTAAGGGAGAGGTTGGCCTCGAAGAACGACGCTATCGTGCCGATGTCCTCCCAATAGCCGTCAAAAATGTGCGCGCAGAGCTTTTTGCTCTTGAGCATATTGGGGATGATTTCCTTGCCGAAATCCATCTCGCTCCCCCTCATGGCCTCCTCCATGACGGAGGCGTTGAAGATGTATATGCCCATGCTCGCCAGGCAGTAGTCCTGACTCTGGTCCTTGAGCCTTTCCTTGATTTTCGGGCCCACCACGAGGGAGTCTATCACCTTCGGGTCTTTCGGCTTTTCGGCGAATTCCTGGATGCGCAGGTGCTCGTCAACGCGCATGACGCCGAGGTCGTCAACCACGCTTTTTGGCATGGGCTTGGCGGCGATCGTCACGTCCGCGCCGCTTTCCTCGTGCTGGGCTATCATGGAACGGAAGTCCATCTGGTAGAGCTGGTCTCCGGAGAGGATGAGGAAGAGGGCGTTGTCTCCATGCCGCTCAAAGTGGTGCATGTTTTTGCGCACGGCGTCGGCCGTGCCCTGGTACCAGTGGCCGCCGGCCTCGGTCTGCTCCGCAGCGAGGATGTCCACAAAGCCGCCGCCGAAGGCGTCAAACTTGTAGCTCTGCTGTATGTGCTTGTGCAGGCTGGCCGTGTTGAACTGCGAGAGCAGGTATATCCTGTCCAGCCCCGAATTCACGCAGTTGCTGATGGGGATGTCCACAAGCCTGTATTTGCCCGCAAGCGGAACCGCCGGCTTGCAGCGCGACTTCGTGAGCGGGTAAAGGCGCGTGCCCCTGCCGCCGCCCATGATTATGCTGATGACTTTTCTTCTGTTCACAGTGAATATCTCCGTTTTCTGTTTTATAGTATAGATTACGGCTGATTGCAATGCAACTAAAATAACTCATGTTATGGTTTTATAATGTTAGATTTTGATTAGATTCTCCTGAGATTGGTACGGGCTTTCCCTTTCGCCCGCGCGTGAAGGCCTCCGTCAAAAATTTTGTTGCAATAAATAACTTCATTTGGAGAGTATCTCCGGATGAACCAACTTGAGATTTTTGCACAGAACTCCGAAACCTTCATCGGCGCGGAAGATTTGAAAAAGAAGCTCGCGGAAGGCAGGAAGCTGCGCGTGAAGCTGGGAGTGGACCCGACGCGCCCGGACCTCACCTTCGGGCACATGGTCGTCTTCAACAAGCTCAAGCAGTTCCAGGATTTGGGGCACCAGGCGGTTTTGATAATTGGAGACTACACCGCCTGCATTGGCGACCCCAGCGGAAGGAGCGCCCTACGCCCCGTCCTCACGCCCGCGGAAGTTGACGCCAACAGCAAGACCTACCTTGAGCAGGCCTTCAAAATTCTGGACGAATCCAAGACGGAAATCCACTACAACAGCGAGTGGTTTTCAAAGATGTCCTTCGGAGACCTTCTGAACCTCGCGCGCAAAATGACCGTGGCCAGGATGCTTGAGCGCGACGACTTCGCCAAGCGCTACGCCGAAAAGGCGTCCATCTCCATAGTGGAATTCCTCTACCCGCTCGTGCAGGGTTATGACTCCATAATGGTGGAGAGCGACATAGAGCTTGGCGGGAGCGACCAGCTCTTCAACAACCTCGTGGGTAGGGACCTCCAGGCGCAGGAGGGCGGCGTGGGCCAGGCGGTGCTCACAATGCCGCTTCGCGTGGGTCTCGACGGCGTAAAGAAGATGTCGAAAAGTTATGACAATTACATAGCGTTTAACGACTCCCCGCGCGAGATGTTCGGCAAGATAATGTCTGTGAGCGACGAAACAATGCTCAAGTACTACCGGTACCTCATGCTTTACGACGCCCCCGCTCTTGAGCGCGTAAAAGCGGAACACCCCATGCACGCCAAGAAGAACCTGGCGCGGCTCATGCTTTCGACGTTCTTCGGACTTGAGACGGCGAACGCCGAGGCGCAGAACTTTGAGAAGGTCTTTTCGCGCAACGAAATTCCGGACGAAATGCCCGAATTTGAATGGGACGACCTTAGCGATAGCGACGAAAACCTGCTCGTCAACATCATGGCGGCCACGGGGCTTTTCCCCAGCAAGGGCGAGGTGAAGAGGCTCGTCGAGCAGGGCGGCGTGAAGATGAATTCCGAAAAGGTTTCCGACGCCATGCTGAAAATTTTAAAACCGTCTGAACCTATCGTTCTGCAGGCCGGAAAGCGGATATTTTTTAGAGTCAAGTAGCCTCCGCCAGGTTTGAATATGACCGCCGCGCAGACAGCCGATTTGGGGCAGTCGGATATTTTCAGGCTGATTGTGCGCTACTGCGCGCCCACGATACTCGCGGCGGTAATCAACGCGTCGTACAACGTGGCCGACAGGATATTTGTCGGCAAATTCGTGGGGGAGGACGCGCTTGCGGCACTGACCGTCTGCTTTTCCCCCGAAATGGTGTTCCTAGCCTTCGCCATGCTCATAGGGCAGGGTTCCGGAACGCTCCTCTCCATAAAGCTTGGGGAAAAAATGCGCGGAGAGGCGGAAAAAATCCTCGGGCAGGCATACTTCCTTTTCATAGCGTTCTCCGTACTGGTATCGACCTTGGGCATAATCTTCGCGCCGGAGATACTGGGTTTTTTCGGGGCCACTGAAAAGATACTTCCGCTGGCCGTATCTTATTACAGGATAATACTTGCGGGTCTGGTTTTCGAGAAGCTGTCTTTCGGCATAACCAACCTTATTCGGGCGGAGGGCAGGCCGTCTTACGCGCTTGCGGTGATGTGCATAGGCTGCGGCGTCAACGTGCTTCTTGACTTCGTCTTTATCTGCGTTTTCGGCTGGGGCGTTGAGGGCGCGGCGTTTGCCACCATAATCGGCCAGGCCTGCGGCGCGGCCTATGTTGCGAGGTTTTACCTCAAAAAAAAGGGCATAGTCCGCCTGAGTCTTGAGCATGTCAGGCTGCACCCGGCGCTCGCGCGCAAAATCATTGAACTGGGCTCCCCCGCCTTCATAATACAGTCTTTGGCGAGCGTATCCATGGCGCTGCAAATTTACCAGGCCAAGGCCTACGGCGCGGAGGGCGCGGTGACGATCATAGGCATCTGCATGACCGTGGGGATGTTCCTTTTCCTGCCCATGGTCGGCATAAGCATGGGCGTGCAGCCCATAATAGGCTTCAGCTGGGGCGCTAGGGATTTCGGCAGGGCCTATTCCGCCTTCCTGCACGCGCTGGCCCTCGCCGTCGCCGCCGGCGTTTTGGGTTGGGCCGCAGTGCAGGCCTTCCCGGGTTCGATAGTGTCGTGCTTTCTGCCGTCGGAAAGCGCGCTTATGGAAATGGGGGGGCGCGCGCTGAGGATATGCGCGGCGGTTTCACCGCTGATCGGCGTGAACATCGTCACAGGCGGCTACTTCCAGTCCACCGGACGGCCCAAGTTTTCCATATTCCTGACGACGCTCAGGCAGCTTGTGATACTCGTTCCCATGCTGCTGTTTCTCCCGCTCGCGTTCGGCCTTGACGGCTTGTGGATGAGCTTTCCCGTTTCAGACTTCGGCGCCTTCGCGTACTCCGTCGTCGTCGCGTACTTTGAATTTAAGAGAATCAAAAAGCATTCCATTCTTAAATTGGACAGGGCGTGATTGCGCCGTTATGGGTTGACATAAGTTGCGGATTTTCCTGTCATAAGCGCGTGTCTTCCGCATTTAAAATACTGACGGGCCTGTGCGCCGCATGCGCGTGCTTTGCCGGAGCCCTGCGCGGGGCGGAAGACGCGTCCGCCGCGCAGGACGCGCTTAAAAACTGCGAGGTTGTTTTTGTGGCCCGAAGCCAGTACCCGCGTGACCACCACAACACGGCCACGATATTCCAGAGGGGGGAAATCAACGAGGGCTCCTTCAAGAGGGTTGCAGCCTCCGGCAGCGCGCTTTACAGGGTGAAGTTCGATGCTGCAGGCAGGGTCGGCGAGCCGCAAAAAATTCTGGACTGCCGGAATGGAATAGTGCGCGATTTGGAAGTTTCTTTTGACGCAAAAAAGCTGCTCTTTGCGATGCGCGAAAGTTTCGACGACTCCTATAAAATCTGCGAGATGGA
>JAVBSZ010000020.1:0-5895 GCA_031556415.1 Opitutales bacterium
CAGAGCGCGGAACCCTCTGAATCCGCATCCGAACTGAGCGCGGACGTTTTGGTCTACTCGGCGTCGCCGTCGGGGATTTTCGCCGCCATACAGGCGGCCAAGGGCCGCCTCAACGTAGTTCTGGTTGAACCTTCCGACGGGATAGGCGGAAGCGTGGCGCAGGGCGGCAATTCCATATTCAGGGTTGCGGACCAGCGCGCCTTCGGCGGCCTCGCAAAGGAGTTTTCAAACCGCCTTTACGCCGCGTACTGCAACAGATACGGGCAGGATTCAGCACAGTCCAATGACTCAATCCAGAACTTCCTGCGCAGCGCGCGCTTTGAGCCCAAGCTCGCCAAAACCGTGTTCACACAGATGCTCAAAACGCAAAAGAGCATAACGCTTATGACGGGTGCGGACGTGTCCTCCGTGAAGATGAATTCCGAAAAATTCATAGTAAGCGCGGAGATAGTTCTTCAATCCGGAGAACGCAAAACCTGCGCGGCCAAAGTTTTCATAGACGCCTCCTACACGGCGGATCTTGGCGCGAAAGCCGGGTTGAAATTCGCCGTCGGGAGGGAAAGCGAAAACGCGTATTCCGAAAGCCTTGCGGGCTTCAGGTCAAAATCATTTCCGGAAAAATTCCAGACTGCGGACGAAAACCCTCAGGCTTTCGCGCAGTTTCTCATCCTCACAAAAAACGACGCCAACAAGGTGAAGATTGAGAAGCCCGCCGATTACGACGCGGAGCTTTTCAGCGCGCAGCTCAGCACAATCAGGCAGAGGGAGGCCAACAGGCAGAGCGTCCTGCTGCAGTCTTCCCAGAAGCTGCCCAACGGAAAAGTTGCGTTTGAGGGGGCGTATCTCATGCAGGACATGCGGGGCTTTCTTTCCGCGGACGCCGAAGGCCGCGCAAAGGTTTTTGAAAGGCAAAGGAATTTCGCCCTTTCCTACCTCTGGTTTCTGCAGAATGACGAGAGGCTCTCCGCGCAAACGCGCGAGGAGGCCGCCACACTCGGCCTTGCGAAGGACGAATTCGAAAAAACGGCCAACGTCCCGCCAATGCCCTTCATGCGTGAGACTCGCAAGCTCATCGGGCAAAGCGTGATGACGCAGGATGACATTTTCATAGACAGGATAAAGTTCGATTCCGTCGGCGTGTGCGCCACTCAGACCACCGGCGCGCCCTGCTCCATAATCGAGCGCGACGGAGAACTCTTCTACGAGGGAAGAATACCAATGACGCCCTACCCGCTTTTTGAAATACCGTATTCCGCGCTCGTCCCCAAAGAGAAGGAATGCGCAAACATCATCATACCCGTCTGCCTTTCAACAAGCCACGTGGTGCGGATTCCCATGTCCGACGAAACCGTCTTCATGGCTCTCGGCCAGGCCGTAGGAGAAGCCGCGCGCCTCGCCGTTGAGAGCGGCTGCCCCGTCCAAAAAATAGACATCCGCAGCCTCAAAAGCCGCCTGAACAAATCGGGGGCCGTCACGGAACTGCCGCCGGAATTTTCCGCGGAATTCACCTGGAAGCCCCAGAACCCGAAGGTTTCGGAGGCTGTAGAATTTGCCCACACGCCGGTGAGCACGAAGGAGAAACCCGTAAAATATTATTGGGATTTTGACGGCGACGGAACGCCCGACGAAGTTTCAACAACGGCAAAAGTCGCCCACGCGTTCGCAAAAAACAAGAACCATGTGGTGACGCTCGTCATAGAGGACGAAAACGGCAAGCGCTCAAAATGCGCGAGCAAAATCGTGCCGCTTTCTGGCGCTGAAAGTTCAGACTTCTTCATAGACACGGAAAACCCCGCAAGCGAATTTTGCGACTTCAAAACAAACTGCGAATACGCCATTGCCAGCGAATCGCAGCTGCCCTACTTCGGCAACAATTTCAGGCATGACGCGCACAGCCGCTTCGGCAGGCTCTACGTTGAAATACTCCCCAAAAACCTGGGCGGCAAATACGGGATATACCTGAACACGACGCTTTCGGGCTCGTCCATATCCAAGGCCATAGTGGTCGACGCGGACGGCACGCACGAAATCAAAGTGAATTTCAAACTGCCCAAGAACCCCTACGGCATGATAAAGGTGGGCACCTTCAATTCGCCCACATCGTTCAGGATAATAAACGATTCCGAGAACAAGGGCACCACGGTGTTCGATACCTACCGCTTCATACGCGAAGACTGATTTTCTTCAAAACCTTTCCGCTATTTTTCAGACATCACGCGCCTGATGTAATCGGTTTCGGTTTTCTCGAAGGGCGTTCCGTCACGGTAAAAGATGTCGTGAAACCAAAGCTCCTTCACGCCCTTCACGCTTTCGTCTACGGTGAGGGAGCCCCACGGTATTTCCGTCTGAGTTTTGCCTATGCAAATCCCCCAGCTGTAGGCGGCAATTTTGTTCGCCTTGAAAAAGCCCAGCATGGGCGCGAAGGTGTTGCCCAAGTGCCGCGCCATGTACTCCGTGCAGAAAATCGGCCTGTCGAGCTCCCTGAATTTTGCGACTAGCTTTATGTTTTCTAACAGCGTGCCGTAGGAGTGGTATGATATGATGTCGCTTTCCGCGAGCGCCACGTGGTTGAAGGCCCTGCCTATCCTGTGCTTGTCGCTCATGAAAACGCACGCCGTCAGCGGCTGTGAGGGGTTAGCCTCGCGCGCCCATTCAAAGGCCTTGGGAAGGAGCTTTTGCGCCATATCGAAGGCTTTTTGCATCTCTTCAGACTCCGGAGAGCCGTCCACCCAGCGCAGGTTACCGGGTTCGTTATAAACATCCCATGCTATTATGCGCCTGTCTTGCGCGTAGCGCGAAATGAAGGACACCATGTAGTTTTTCAGATGCGCGTCCCACTTGGATTCGTCCATCAGTATCTCAAAGCGCGGCGCCTTCACCCAGCCGGAGTTGTGGATGCCCGCCTTCGGCTCCGGCTGTTTTCCGTATTCGGAATGCGTGTATTTGCCGCCGTTTGTGAAGAAGGTTGGCATCACGCAGAAGCCGCGCCGCTCGGCGATTTCCAAAAACCTTTCAAAGTTTTTGTAGAACTTTCCGGAGTCGTGCATCCAGACGATGTCGCTCAAAAATACGCGGACGGTGTTGAAGCCCACGCCCTGCGCGTAGCCCAGCTCGCGGTCTATCGTTTCTGCGTCGAAAGTTTCGTCGCTCCACATTTCAATCTGGTTTATGGCGTTTGATGGAACGTAATTGACGCCCGCAAGGAACGGCACCTTTTCGTACCATCCGTTGGCCTGAGCGCAAGTCCAGCGTTCGCGCGCGCCGAGAACGCCGCACATAAGCATTGCGGAGAAAACCGCACACAACGCCTTCGGGATTCTTTTTAATTTTAAATTCATGATTGTATGGGCGCATCTTAACCTGCCATGAGATTTGCGTCAAAATAAAATCAAGACATTTTTTCAAAATCGGATATTGACGTTGCGGAGAAAAATCCGGATTTTTCACCGCATGGGAAAGAGTATATGCAGACGCCACAAGGCCGAAAACCTCTGGGAACTCTATAACCCCAGCCAGCTGCGTCTGTGGCCGAAAGACAATTCCATAACCTATTTTTCGGACAGCGCCGCGGGGCGCAGCATGCCCCCAAAGTACGTCAACAGCGCGGAACACGGCATCAGGGCGCCGCATCCGCTGCCCGTGGACATTTTCCGCAGGCACAGAATTTCCCTTTTGGGCAGCGCGGAGCATTCAAAGGGATATTACCACTCCCGGCTCAATGAAAATTTTTTCGATTTCATCTGCGTGAAA
Organism: Opitutales bacterium; assembly: GCA_031556415.1. Classification (GTDB taxonomy): domain Bacteria; phylum Verrucomicrobiota; class Verrucomicrobiia; order Opitutales; family Intestinicryptomonadaceae; genus CALXQW01. The sequence goes on from JAVBSZ010000020.1 coordinate 3,751, forward strand.
TGCGGTTCTCTTTGGGTGAAAAGCGACGACGTCAAAAGAAAGCTTTCGGAGGGCGAAGCTCTTATTGTCCCGCCAAACACGCTTTGCGACTCTTTCATAGAACGCGGCAAGACTTCCGTGTTATGGGTTCACTTTGACGCGAACTCATTCTGGGCGGAACTTTTGGGAGGCGAAATTTCCATAAAAAAATTGGAAAACTACGAAGCGCTTCTTTCCGCGTTTAAACTTTATGAAATGGAAGTCTTTTCGGCTAGGCGCTCTTCCGTGATTCTCGAAGAAATCGCGGACATCGCCGCCGCATATCTGAAGAGGGAGTTTTCCGAAAAGGAAAAAGCTCTCACAAAAGAATCTTTGGAAGGCGTCCTGCGCGAGCTTTGCGGAAACCATAAAAAATTCACGACTCCGCAGATTGCAAAAAAATTCGGCATGTCGGCCAGAACGCTGGACGAGTACTGCAAAAAAACGCGCTCGGAAAGCTTTTCAAGGCTGGTGGCGCAGGAGCGTTTGAAGGCCGCCTTCCGGCTTTTGAGAACAGGCAAAATCAGCAATTCTGGAGCCGCAGCGCGCGCCGGATACGCAAACGCATATTCGTTTTCAAAAGCCTTCAGGCGCGCCTACGGATTTCCGCCCGGAGCCGCCAAAAAATAGAGCAAAAAAAACCGCCCTTTCGGACGGTTTTACAGTTGCAAAGATTAAAGCTCTTTAATTTTGACGTTGCGGAAGCGCAGCTGGCCCTGCTTGCCGGCATGTATCTGCAGGCCGATGTAGCCGGCCTTCTCCCATTCCGGCCAGTCCAAATCAGCGCAGGGCACGCCGTTGACCCACGTCATGTAGCGCGAATCCGCGCACATGATCACCAGCGTGTTCCAGCCGTCCAGTTTCACCGCGCTTCTAGACGCCTCCTGGTCCTCGCGCGAGAGCGAATATTTCCACGCGTCCTTGAGGCCTTCGCCATAAATGCCGCCCGTCCAGCGCCTGTCCTTGCCCTCGTCAATTTCAACCTGCGGGCCGCTGATTTTCTTGCCGTCTTCGGAAACGTCCGCGCGCACCATCACGCCCGAATTGCCCAGCACGTCCCACTTGAATTCGCAGACGAAGACGAAATTTTTGTACGTCTTCTCGGTGCAGAGAAAGGTGTTCTGGCGGGATTCCGGATCGCAGACGCCGAGTATCTCGCCGCCGTCCACGGAGAACTTGGCGCCTCCGCCCTTCACGGCCCAGCCGGAAAGGTCTTTGCCGTTGAAGAGCGCGGTGAAGCCCTGCGCGATGTCGGGCTGGGCGGTAGAAGCCGCCTTCATCTTTTCGTCAGAAACGGCCCTTGAGAAGTACTTCTTCTGCCACACGCTTTTCATCGCGAATGTGGGCATGGAACTTAAGTCTATCTTCAGCTTTTCGGCGATGAATTTTGCTTCCGCAGAATCCGCGGAGAGTATGCCAGAGAGCGCCTCAATGGCGATTTCCTGCATCTTTTCCTTCTCCTTCATCGTTACGATTTTCTTTATGATGATTTTCGTTAGCGCCATGCGCACGGCCTCATCGCCGTAGGAGTTGTACTGCTGGGCGAATTCGCGCAGGTCGTGCCAGTAAAGAGTCTTCTCTATCATAGTCTCCAAATCTTTTTTGGATATGTTTTCCGGCGTGAAGAATTCCTTCCAGAGCGCCTTGCGGTGTTGCGCGGAGCCGCGCATTATCATGATTTTCCTGCATTCGGGATTGTTGGCCATCAGTTTGTCCGCAAGCGGCCCCCTGATGTCCACAAGAACCTTTTCGCAGATTTTCACGATTGCGGGGTCCGCATCTTTCAGCAGGGAAATGAGCTTCTGTATCGCATCCTTGTCTTCGGGCGCGAGGAAGAGGCAGGCGAATAGCGCGGTGCGGCGAAGATCCGTATTTTCGCTGTCCATGTCGGCGGCGAAAATTTTGAGAAACTTTGCATCTCCCGTCTGCGCGAAGGAGTTTATGGCTATCATCTTCGACTTGTCGGAAAGCTTCGGGTACGCGGCGATGAGCTTGTAGGAGTTGTCGAACGTCCTCGCGCCGCCGAGGGAGCGCACCGCGGCGTCCGCAACGGGTCCGCCCTTTATTATCATGGCGTCAATGTACTCAACCCTGTCGGCGGGTTCCGCATAAACGGCGCGAAGGCCT
>JAVBSZ010000145.1:0-9993 GCA_031556415.1 Opitutales bacterium
GTTCTCAACCTACATATTCCACATCGCGCGCGGCGTGCTCATCAACGAATACAGGCGCTCGACCAGAAAGCCCGCAATCGCCACTGACCCGACGGAACTTCCCGCACGCGCCGCCAATGACGACAGCGCGCGCATAGCGGAGCTTGAGGAGATTTTTGAAAAAGCATTGGAGACCATGCCGGAGAACCAGCGCACGGCCATACTGCTATTAAAGCAGCAGCAGCTCTCCTACGAACAGATAGCGGAAATCATGAACGCCACAGTGGCGTCAGTAAAGACGTGGATACACCGCGCGAGAATGGCGCTGAAGGAGGCGCTCAAAGCATCATGAAAGACATAAAAAACAGTTTTGAAAATTTCGGCATAAACGGCGAAGAAGGACTTGAGGCGTTCATAGACGCCAACCTCTCCAAAAGCCCTCTGAACGCAGACGAAAGCTTTGCGGACGCCGCGATACTGCGCATACTCGAGGACGATGTGAATTTAGAAAATATCGACGCGAAGACCGACGCCCTCTTCAGGGTGCAGGCGGCGCGGGGCGGAAAGAATTTCACGGAGGACACACTCAAAAAGATTTTTGCGGGCAATAATTCAGCCTGGAATATTTTTGCAAAAATCGGCTCATTTTCGGCGGCGGCGGTGGCGGCCTTCGCACTCTACGTTTCCATTGAACCGGCCAGCATCGAAAACGACAATGCCGACTATTACGCCGCAATCAAGATCCTCGAAGCCGACATGACTGCGATGGTGGCATTGCTTGAAGTCGAGGAGTTCTTCGATCTCTAATTATTTGGCGAATGCTTTGGGCGACGACGAGCGGTGAGCGAAGCGAGGCCCGAGGCGGAACAAAACAGCTTCGCTGTTTTGCCCGAACGACCTGAGTGGTGAGACGTTCACCGCCGTGAACGCGAATTCAATAGCGGCGTTGCGAAAAATTCCACACAGGTCATGTACTATTTGTACACTCCCAGCGTGGAATTTTTTTGCGCCTTGCTCTTCATCCCAAATCATTACGCCAAATCAGGAATACAATAGTTTTAAGAAGATTCATCCACTACACAAAAATGAACGAACTCTTAAGAGGATAAACTCATCTAATCTCATCGAGAGATAGGTTGCAAAAAAAACAGAGAGAAAGTTTAAACCGCATCGCCAAATCGGGCAGCCAATGGTTTTTTGTGCAATTTGGCCATCTTACTTGCCCAGAGAAATAACTATTCCGAACGCGTCCAAGAAAAATCAATTTTTTTGCAAATATGCTTGCCTTCGCGCGCGGCGATATTAGGTTAATCCGCATGAGATTTCAATTTACCCGTTCCATTTCCCGACCCCTCGGGAAGAACAAGAAAGCATTTGCACTCGTACTGGCGCTCGCCCTCATGGGCTTTATGGTGCTTCTGGTGGTCACGCTGGCCGCGATAGTCCAGATGCAGATGCGCCTCACAAAGCAGTCTTTGACGGACGCAAAGGCGCGCCAGGCCGCAAAATTTTCAGCCTTCCAGGCCCTCAACGAGGTGCAGCTCGCACTCGGGCCCGACAAGCGCGTATCGGCCAACGCGGCGATGTTCGAGGAGCAGTTCTCAGGCCTGGACAGGGCCGAAAAACGCGCCGAAGAGCGTTATGACTGGTGGGAAAACCCGCTCGACATACGCAGGGGAGACATAGAGGCGCTCAAGGGCACAAAAATCAAGGAGAGCTACTGGGTTGGCGTGTGGGATACTACACCCGGGAACGAGCCCAAGCAGAGGGGCTCCTACGCCATAAAGCGCGGATACCGCGAAGACAGGGCCCAGTACCGAGACAGGTACATGATGGGCGCAAAGAGCTGGCTCGTATCCGGGAACAAGCGCAAAAACCGAGGCCTGACCTTTGAACACCTCCCAACCGACACTCTCGAAAGGGAGAACAGCATAGTGGCCGTCAGCGCAAAAAGCGCCAGCGACGAAGGCGGCCCCAACACTTTCATGCACGAAAAGCGCGGCGTCAGCGTGCCCCTCGTGACACTGAAAGTCCCCAAAGACGCCATGACCGGAGAGGCCGAGGGCGACTCCTTTGAAACGCGCATAGGCTGGTGGGTTTCCGACGAAGGCCAGAAGGCGTCGATCAACGCCATAGCACCGGAGGAAATGTTCAAGATAGCCGCCAAATCCGGCCAGGCGTTTTACGAACAGCAGCTCCCCTACTACAGCGGAGTCCACGCGCTGAGGCTACCAAAATCAAAGCAGTCGGCAATAGACCGCATAATAGGCTATGACGAGGAAAGCCGCGCGATAATCCGCTCCCTGGACGGCGTGGAAGACCTTGACTTCATCAAAATGCCCGCGATCGGCTCCAATGTCTCACTGGGAAAGCTTTTCTTCCACGACCTCACCGCCAACACAAAGGGTGTCATTGTCAACGTGCGCGAGGGCGGCCTTAAAAAGGACCTCTCCCTCGGCCTCCTGCAGAGGGACCGCAGGAACGACAAGTGGACAACCATCCCCTGGAACGCGATACCCAACATCAGGCCGGGCCTGCGCATACAGTACTTCCCGCGCCCCGTCGGGCAGTCGGGCTACAACTACAAGTCTTCCGCGTTCGCGCCGCTTCCGGACAAGGGCCTTTCCATCGTGGAAAAGGCCAACGACTTCAAATACACCATCTACTCCAAGCTCAGCCGCGACAACGCCTGGAGACTGCCAACCGGCCACATATTCGGACCGCAGCTCCCAAGAAACGCCAACCCGCGCATGAGGACGGACTCCCACGTGGACAGGTTCTCGGCGCTAGACACTTCCACAATATTCAGGATATGGGGCGAGGAATCTTTCGTCAAAGACCCGGGCGGCCCGCTTTGGGACCAGCTGCGCTCCTACTACAACATGCGCGTGGAAAGCGCAACGCGCATGTCCAACGTGAAGGTGAGAACCCGCACGCAGTATGACGACATGGCCGGCTTCACCCCCGTAGTGCAGAGGTTCCAGGTCTTCTTCCTGCCCTCGCTTGTCAACTACGGCGGCGGAAAATACGGCGTCAGGCTCCACATAGTGCCCATCGCCGTGCTTTGGAACCCTTACGACATCGCCATAGAGGAGAACAACTACTACATGCTCCACATTGAGACCACCGACCAGAACGTCATGGGCTTCAGAATGGCGATAGGCTATGCCGACGGCAACTACTTCCAGTGCCTCCGAGACACCCTTACCGAAAAGCTCAACCCCGGCGGAGCCATTCGCTTAGACGGCTCTCCCATAGGCTACGGCGGCATTGCGGACCCTGTGAACGCAGAGCCCAAGAAGGTCCCATATAGGCCGAATAGCAACTACATGATTTTCCCCACCCCGCTTTTTCTCAACGATGTTTACGTGTATTTTTCATACAACCCCTCGCTGAGCATCCCCAAAGCAAACAGGAGAACCAGAGGCCCTTATGCGCCTGACCAGGAGGTCAACCCCGATAGAGCCGGCAACGCTTCGGACCTGCGCTTCATTGTGTACGACCCGGACGGCATACGCGCAGGGGAGGGCAAAATATTCTGCGCGCGCGGAATAGTGAACTATTTCTCCATGTTCCCCTACATGAACATGGGCAGCAGGCCGGAACAGGCCTACCTCATGCCCTTCTCGGGCGTCTCGGACTTCGGCGCGTTGTACATAGACGCCTTCCATCCGGAAGTGTCTTTCATGATAGAGCACGGAAGCGGAGACGGCGTTTCGGACAACAACCCCTACATCCTCTTCAACCTCAACGAGGCGGCGAGCGCCGCCGGCGCGAGCGTAAGCGCGGACGACCTGCTCGTGGACATCCAGAACTGCAACGACCTGGGCGTCAACGCGCCCTTCACAATCGACTTTAACGACGGGAAGGCCCCGGCCGGCTATTGGACCAGATATTCAAGTTCCTCCGGAACCTCCTACGCGGGCACGGACGGGAAATACCCCCAGCTCACCCATAACTTCGGCAACTATTACCGCTGCAACCTGCACGTGTGGAACATGGGAATGGCAAACCCCGCCGCTTCCAGCACCAATGTTGTGTGGGGCGAGGGTGTTGACCCGCGCTGGCTCAGGCTCAATCCCTACCCGAGAGGCCCCGTGATGGCCTACTTCAAAGGCAACCGCTCCTACGGGAGCTACGGCATATCAGAAATTTACACCACTGGAAATGCGAGCTTTCCGGACAGCCGAACGGTACTGTCGGGCTCAACCAGAGACGAAAGCGTAGATGGCGGAAACATGATGCAAATAGGCGGGGTAAACATATACAGGCAAGACCAAAAAATTTCCATGGGAATAGGGGCGGGGAAGACTTTCTTTACCAACAATTTTTTAACCAACAACCTTACAAATTACAGAAGGCACGCAAGGAACAGGTGGACTTTTGACGTGCAGACCTTCGGCACCACTTCCGACGGACAGATGAGAAGGCGCGGAGACGGCGCCCCGGAGTCAATCAAGCTCGACAACGTCGGCAACATCCAGGGCAGCAGCAGCGACACCTCCGGCAAGGGCGGCAACTACCACTACCAGCTCTACAACACCATGTTCGGCGAGGACAAGTACAACATGTACGGCATAGTCTTCATGAAGCCCACCGCCTACAATGCGGACTCCCAGCAGCCCCTCTTCAACAGGAAATTCCTCGCCAACAACGCAATAATGGCCACCGCACACGACTTTGACTATTCCCCAAGGGACATCAAGTTCGGCACGGCCATGACGCTGGACAGCAACGCGCAGGACAAAAAGCTCGGCAGGCAGCTCTATGCGGACTTTGCGCAGCGCACCAAGGGCATGTACGGACAGAACCAGGCCTACGGGCGCGACGCAATGACGTCCATGTCGAAATTCACCTACGGCGGAAACCCCAAGGCCAACATAGGCCTTGACGGAAAATCCGGCAACAACCAGGAAGCGCACCTCATACACATTCTCAGGGACAATGAAATCATCAACAACCCCGCCAACCTCGCGTCTGTGCATCTGAACTTCGGCCCAGGGCAGGTCCGCCTCTACACCGACGACAATCAGACCTCCACCGCAGCAACGGCGGCCAGGGAATGGTACCGAGACTACGGCATCGGAAGCATAGACTACCTATACCCCACCTACGCCATAGGCAACTCCCTCGCCCCCCTGCGCATCGTTCCCGAACGCTCCTTCAGAATAGCCTGGGTTGACGGCCCGCCGGCCATGCAGGACGGCGGCATGAGATACAACTGGGCAAAAACGTCCGAGTCACTTTACGACGGAAGCTGGAACAGCGAAAATTTCCATGAAGACAGAAACGTGCTCTACGACATGTCATACCACCTCAATGACATCCTGTGGGACGAATACTTCTTCTCCACCCTGCCCTACAGGCTTTCGGACGAGAAGGACAACTTTTCGGAAATGGAATCGGGCTTCGCCATCCCCAGAAACCCGCGCGTAATATACTACTCCGGCGCGGACGAAAAGGTGCGTTATGACGAAATAAGGAGGGACGCGTACGACAACAACCCCGCATTCGGCAACACGGGCTTTGACACCAACGCCGGCAAGCTGATGATAAACGGGCCCTTCAACGTCAACTCCACAAACATAGACGCCTGGAAGACCATACTTTCAACGCACTTCGAAGACGAGGTGAAATCATACGCTACGGGAACAAAATCATGGAGGGATACCAGAAAGACCCCCTTTGTGCGCTGGGAGGCCCCCTTCCTAAACGACAGGTTCCTTGACCAGAACTCGTACGCGGAAGACAATCTCCTGAAGGGCTACAGGGTTCTTTCCGAAAACGAAATCGAAGACCTCGCCGTTTCCATTGTGGAACACGTGAAAGACAGGGGCCCCTTCCTTTCAATGTCGGACTTCGTCAACAGGGTCGTTGAAAACAGGACCACGGAGACCATATACCACGCCAACAAGCGAAACAACAACGACAGCAGGGACTACATGCTGGACGACCCCATCATAGACCCGCGCAGGGACCGCAACGACAAGGAAACCTACGTCTACCGCCACACGCACATGCAGAAGGGCATACTGCAGGCGGCCATAGACTCCACGACGATAAACGCCCAGTTCCACGCCGGACGCAGCAACAAGTTCATAATATCCTACGACGGCAGCGACAACCTGAACAACGGCAATATCACCGCGCCCTTCAAGGCCACTTCCTCAATTGCCAAGTTCTTTGAAAACCCGCGCGACACCTGGGAAAACTGGCGCGCAGCCATAGGCCCGCAGGCCTACGGCATACCGGAATACCTGATGCAGCTCGACATCCTCTCAAAGATAGGCTCCTTCATCACCGTGCGCTCCGACACCTTCAAGATCCGCGCCTACGGGGAAATCAGAAATCCGGTCACGCAGGCTGTGGAAGGCAAGGCGTGGTGCGAAATGACCGTGCAGCGCGTTCCGGACTACGTGGAGAACAAGGACGCGGCCTGGAAAATCACCGACAGGGAAATCGAGCCGGGGCCGAACAACGCATCTTTTGGAAGGACGGATTTGGACAACTTTGTCGAAGACAAGGATTCCGGCGAATACAGCCTTTCCAACGTGAACCAGAAGCTTGGAAGGCGCTTCAAGGTCGTTTCATTCCGCTGGCTTAACGACAACGAAATTTAGCCGGAACGCATTCTTTAAATATTTACAGAACAAAAATAACGAATGATAATTAAACTCAAAATTCCATCCGCAGCGCTTTCTTTTTGCCTGGCGGCAGGTTTTGCTTTTGCGCAGGATGCCGCCGCGCCCGCCCAAGCCACGCAGGAAGCCAGCGCCGGAAGCGCGGCAGCGCCGGCCGGCGGCGACGTAATAACCACGCGCCTTAAAATCGTGAGGATGATCTACTCCAACAAGATGATCTTCACGAGCACCGTCGGCGCCGGAGGCACCTACGGGGATTCAGAAAACACGGCCCCAAAGATGGTGACGCTCTGGTACCAGACCGGTATTGGAGAAACCGCGGCATGGCAGAAAGTTGACATACGCCCGGGCGTCACCACAAAAACGCTCAATTATACCGGCCCGCAAAACCTCAGATTTTACAGGCAGATTCCGCCCGCAGCCCCCGAAGAGCCGCCCACATACAAACAGGTGAGCGACATCAACCTTCCGCCAAACACCGAAGACGTCTACCTGCTGATGAGCCAGATGAACGACAACATCTCGTTTTATGCCATGAACGTCTCGCCAACCGAGCTGCCCAAGGGGCGCGCGGTCATCATGAATATGACGTCCGTTCCGCTTCTCGTCTCCCTCGGAAACGAGAAGCCGTTCATTTTGAGGAAAGGCGCGCACGTGGTCTGCTCCCCGCGCGTCATGCACGACGGCAATTATGCGGAGCTCATCATGGGCTACAGCGAAAACAAGGCCTGGGTTCCCGCAATCAGGACCAGCGTGGCCGTCAGCGACGAAAAGAAGCGCTACATCCTCGTGGCGCACCAGTACTCCAAAAAGCTCAGCGACATCCGCATAGAAACATTAGTCTACTGAAGATGGCGAAGTACAAACTTTTTTCCGTTAAAAACGCGAACCTTTCCATGGAGGTTTCCAACCTCGGCGGCATCATCACAAGGCTTTTCGCGCCGGACAAAAGGGGAAGGCCCGCCGACGTCGTGCTGGGGCATGAGAAGCCGGAAAACTATCTCAAAAACAACTGCTATCTCGGCGCAATCGCGGGCCGCGTGGCCAACAGGATAGGCTCGGCAAGCTTCACGCTTGACGGCAAAAAAGTATCGCTGCCCAAAAACGACGGCGGCAAAAACTGCCTGCACGGCGGCGTCAGGGGTTTTGACAAGGCCGTATGGGACGTTGCCGAATGCTCCGGAGACGGCTGGAAAGGCCTCTGCCTGCACTACCTAAGCCGCGACGGCGAGGAGGGCTTTCCGGGCAATCTTGAAATGAGCGTTTATTACAAGCTCACAAACGACGACGAACTGGTCATAGAATACTTGGCAACCACGGACAAACCCACGGCCTGTGCGCCCACGCAGCACACCTACTTCAACCTCTCCGGCGGCAAGGAAGACACCGTTCTAGGCCACACGCTGCAGGTATCTGCAAAATATTTCACCCCCGTTAATTCCCAACTGATACCCACGGGCGAAATCCTCAAAACTAGGGGCACGCCGCTGGACCTTTCAAAGCCGGTCAAGCTGGCGGACTGCGTCGGGAAAAAGCACCCGCTCATAGACGTCGCCAACGGCGGCTTGGACCACAATTTCGTGCTCCAAGGCGCGGAAGGAAATCTCGTCAAGGCTGCCACGCTCTCCCACGAGGAAAGCGGCAGGAGCATGGACGTCTACACTACCTGCCCGGGCATCCAGGTTTATTCGGGAAATTTCCTGAGCAAAATCAGGGGCAAGGGCTCAAAAATTTACAACAAGCACGCGGGAATATGCCTTGAAACGCAGTTCTGGCCGGATTCTCCGAACCACGCGCATTTCCCGTCCGTATTCCTCAGGCCTGCGGAACAGTTCTATTCCACCACGGTCTACAAGTTCAAATAGACCCCTACAAAATTTCACCAAGCGCGCGCCGCAAAGAAGCGGCGTGTTTTTCATATCTTTACACATGTTTATAGACGAAGCTCAAATCAGCCTTAAAGCGGGCGACGGCGGAAGCGGCTCAAGCAGCTTCAGGCGTGAAAAATTCATACCCCTCGGCGGGCCCGACGGCGGCGACGGCGGCGACGGCGGGAACGTCTACATACTCTGCGACGACAACATAACGGATTTGGAGGAGTACCGCTTCACCCCGCGCCTCGCCGCGGAAAACGGCAAGAAGGGCCTCGGCCGCCAGAAGACTGGCGAGACGGGCAAAGACCTCGTCGTGCACCTTCCGCCCGGCACCATGCTCATAAATCTGCAGACCGACGAGCTCGCCGCGGAAGTCCTCAAAAAGGGGGAGAAGATACTCCTGCTCAAGGGCGGAAAAGGCGGCCTGGGCAACACGCATTTCAAGAGCTCCACAAACAGGGCGCCGCGCCAGCACACGCCAGGAACGGTCGGCGAGGAGGCGGAGTTCCGGCTCATACTCAAAACCATCGCCGACGCCGGCTTCGTGGGCTTCCCAAACGCGGGGAAATCCTCGCTCATGGGCCTTATGACGATGGCACGCCCCAAGGTGGCCTCCTACCCTTTCACGACCCTGCACGCGAACGTTGGCATGATAGATTATCCTGAAATTTATGACAGGCTGTTTGCGGCGGATATTCCGGGCCTCATAAAGGGGGCGTCCGAAAACAGGGGCCTCGGCCACAAATTCCTGCGCCACATTGAGAGGTGCAAAATTCTCGTATTCATCGTAGACATGGCGGCGGAAGACGGCAGAAAGCCGGAGGATGACTACCAGAACCTCGTTGAAGAACTCGGCCTTTACGACGAAACGCTCCTCAAAAAACCCAGGCTCATAGCGGCGAACAAAATGGACGAGGACGCAGCGGCCTCTAATCTTAAAAAATTCAAAAAGAAATTCCCCAAGCTCGACGTGATTCCCATTTCCTGCCTCAGCGAGGAAGGAATCCCGAAACTCAAGGAGGAAATTTACACGCTCGTAAAGGCCGCGCGGCAGGCCGAAACTCCCCAAACGGAGGGGATATTCAAAACTTCATAAGCTTTTCGCAAAAAAATGTTGAATTCCCCGCAGATAAGGAGCATAAATTTTTTTGACAAAACCCTACATACCCCACATCATTTCAGAACGCATGAATAAACATTTTCCGCCGCCCCAAAAACGCGGAGCTTTCACGCTCATAGAAATCCTCATAGTCATAGGAATTCTCGCACTGTTGCTGGCGCTGACCAGCCCCATCATAGGCCTTGTTGCCGACGCCCAGGGCCGCTCGCGCGCCAAGGCCGACATGACGGCGATAGCCACCGCCTGCGAGGCCTTCAAGGCCCGCTACAACACTTTCCCGAGGGTTTCCTCCGCGAACGGCGAAGCGGAGGCGGGAATACGCCTCTACAAGTGCCTTGCCGGAAAGATGCGCGTACAGGTGGAGCACGGGCAGATAAGC
>JAVBSZ010000187.1:0-3815 GCA_031556415.1 Opitutales bacterium
GTGATGGCGGCGCCCGCCGTCATTGAAGAAAAGTTCAGCACTACGCCGCGCTTCTGCGTTTCAAAAACCTTCGCGAATACGAGTATGGAAAGGACGGTTCCGCCTAGGTTCAAATCGAGCACGCTTTTCCACTGCGCGTAATCCAAATCAAAGAAGCTTTTGTCAGGTTGGACGACGGCGCCTGGCATGTTGCCGCCAGCGCCGTTTATCAGTACGTCTATGGAGCCGAGCTTCGCAAGGATGTCGTCCCGCGCGGTCTCAAGCGAGGGCCTGTCGGAAACGTCGCAGACGCAGGCTATGCTCTTTGGCGAAGTTTTTTTGACTTCGCCCAGAACCGCCGAAAGCTTTTCGGCGCTGCGCCCCAAAAGTGCGAGCACCGCGCCCTGTTTGGCAAGATAGCGCGCGAGCGAGCCCGCCAGAACGCCGGTCGCCCCGCTGAGGACGACGGTTTTCCCGCTTATGTTGAATAAATTTTCCATATCAGGACCTTTTGGATTTAAGGATGAAGTGCGAGACGACTATCGCAATGAGGCACACCGCGAATACCGAGGGGCCGAGGTAGACTCCGAGCTTGTTCTGAAGAACGTAAATGCTCGCGCACGACGAAGCCGCCAAAGACGCGCACATCAGCGCGTTCCACACGATCCTGGAAACGCCGCGCGGCGTGCTTTCGCCAAGTATCTTTTTACTGTTCATCATCACGAGGAAGGCCCCGTACGCCAGCGGCAGGAGTATCATCGCTATCACGCCCGCATGGATGACAAGCCACATTTTCGCGCCTTCCCAGAAGAGAGACGCGCAGGCGCTGAAAATTATGAGCGCCGAACCGGCCACCTGCCAGACGGGCCTGCCGCCCCTGCCGAAAACTTCCGCAAAGCAGAGGCCGCAGATGAGCATGTTCATGAGGATTGCGTTCATCGCCATGCCGAGCACGCCGAGGCCGAAGATGTAGCGCGCCACGTCTTCGCCGACGAGGGGCGCCAGCGTTTCCGAAAGGTTGGAGGCGTCGCGCTTGACGAGCATGGCAGCCATAGCCTTTTCGTTTTCGTCAATCGTGTTGTATTTTGCAACGCGCTCCTCGCGCGTGAGGGCTGAGAATTTTTCCGCGCCCATCATCGCCGAGAGACGCTGGTCAAGAAGCTCGATATATGGCTTGACGAGGTTTGGCGCGGGCATCGCGGCGTCCGTACCGTCCTTCATCTTGGTTTTGAGAGCAAGCGTTTTGTCATAGGATGCGTTGGGCGCAAGCGCCGCCCACTTCCCATCATTATAGGCCAGCACGCTTCGGCTCTCCGGAGCGCCGCTTGCCACAAGCTCCCACTGCGCGGTGTTGAGACCGCCTGCGGGCGTAGCGTGGAACTGCGAAGCGGCGGCTACGACTATGCAGGAAGTCGCAAGCAGGAAGGGAATGAATAGCCCAGTGGCGAGGTCGAAAATGGCAAGCTCGCGGAAATCCCTGTTCCATCCTTTTTTCAGCATGGAATAAGGGAAGAGGAATGTCATGTTGATGCCGACGGCCATAGCCGCCGCCGATATCACGACGTCGCGCTGCTGGCCCACTATCATGGTGCTCCAAAATGCCGCGCCCTCGGCGCCGAGCTTGGAAATGAAGGCCCTGAATTCTTCGGAAGGCTCGCTGAGCACTGTAAAGTTCGGTTTGAAGCCCGCAAAGACCTTGCCCCACTCTATCGCGCCGCTTACGCTCAGCTGTATCACAACGCCGAAGAAGCAGATGACAATCGCCGCGACGCTGCCCTTGATGAAGATTTCAAAAACCTTCACGCCCTTGCCTCCCATCGCGTACACGCTCACCATCGTCATGCCGAGGATGAAGAAGAAGGCGGTGATGATTATCTTTCCGGTTAGCGGGTCAAAGCCCCTGAAAAAGCCCACTGCAAGGTTCTGTTCCAAAGAGGCTACTGCGAGCGAGAACTGCGGCATTGCGAAAACAAGGCACGCCAGCATGGAGCCTATCGCCCAGCCGTAGCCCAGGAGCGGGCTGATTTCCCTGTTGAGCGCCTTCATGGGCTTGTCGCCGATTGAAAGCGTGACGTATGAAATCGCCGCGAGCATTATTATGCCGAATATCATCGCGAGCGGCTGCAGCCACATAAAGCCGAAGCCGCCGAGGACGCCCAGATAGAGCGCCGAAGCGAGCGAGCCGCCGCCGAGCGTCGTCGCGCTCTGCATCCATCCCGGGCCGGAAAGCCGGCAGAATGCGCCGAGCGTTGAAAGTTTCCCCTTCGCCTTAGCGTCGAGTATCATTTGGCGCTGCGCTTCCACAGCGTTGTTTTTTGAATTGTCGCTCATTATTTTTCTTCCGCCTTTTGCTGTGCCATGAGCGCGAGCTCCGCCGCCTTGAAGGCGTGATCCTGCGTCATGGCGTTTTCAGTATTATTTAAGATGTCCAAAATGAAGTTCCCGAAGAAGGGGAATTTGTCCTCGCGGCAGTCTATGCGCCTGACACCGGAAGAGTCCGTTATGAAAAGGGTCTGCGAGGGGTTGCCCTCCGCAGAATAGTCTATGTATTTGCGCACTTCTATGTAGCCCTTCGTGCCGAGGATGAACGTGCGACCGTCGCCCCAGACGGGGAGGCCGTCGGGCGTGAACCAGTCAACGCGGCAGTAGCATGATGCGCCGGTGTCGGTCGTGAGCGACGCTTCGCCGAAGTCCTGCAGCTGCGGATATTCGGGGTTGTTAAGGTTGCCGACGCGCGCAAAGTTTATCCTGGCGTCGGTAGAGCCCGTGAATTCGAGAAACTGCTCAAACTGGTGGCTGCCTATGTCGCAAAGTATGCCGCCGTATCTTTCGCGCTCAAAAAACCAATAGGGGCGCGCGGACTTTGAAAGCCTGTGCGGCGCCATGATGAGCACCTGCAAAACTTTGCCGATTGCGCCTTCCTTGATAAGCGCGTTGGCCCTTTCCGCCGCCTGGTTGTGGATGCGCTCCGCATAGTAAGGCATGAATCTCAGCCCCGTTTTGGCTGCGAGCTTGCGCGCGCGCTCCAGCTGTTCAAGCGTGGTGAAGGGGGGCTTGTCCACAAAGAAATGCTTGCCAGCCTCCAGAACCCTGAGGCCGAATGCGCACCTGTCGCTTGGAATTGACGCGTTTGCGACGAGCCTTATTTCCGGATCCTTCAAAATCTCTTCAAGGCTGCCCGCAACTTTCACATTGGAGAAGCGCTGCAGGAACGCGTCGATTTTGTTTTTGTCGGCGTCCCAGACATATTTGCATACGGCGCCGGCCGAAATGAGCCCCGCCGTCTGCGCATAGATGTGCCCGTGGTCTAAGCCCGCCGCAGCGAAGACAAATTCGCCCGGCTTGCACACAGTCTGCCCCGCTCCGTCGGGGACGTAGTCATATCCGCTTGCGTGTTTAGCCATGTTGTCCGCTATCTGAATGATTTTGTGAATTCCAAAATGAAGTCCTTGTCCACGTCCTTTCTGAACGAAGACGAAAGGATTTTCTCTTCCAACGCCTTCGCGTATTTGGCGTCGTCAAAGGGGAACTTGACGTCTGACGAAGTCCACGATGAAAGAAGCATGGCGTTCGCAAGACACACGGAGCTGTAGCCTTCGGAAACTTCGAAAGCGCAAGGCGTGCCCGTTTCCGCCGCCGAGAGGAAATTGTTGAGAACGCCCGAGTGCTGCTCGCCATTGCCGTCGAAAGTTTCCTCGCGTACGGTTGTGTCGGGGGAGCCGAAGACGTATTTCGTATTTATCGTTTATTCCGAAAGGCTGTCAATAGTGCTGATTGTGAGCTTGCCGTGCTGCGCGACTTTTAAGCCCCTGTCGCCTGGTATTTCTAATCGGTTC
>JAVBSZ010000116.1:0-6661 GCA_031556415.1 Opitutales bacterium
AGTGTTCTGCGGCGTGCATTTCATGGCGGAAACCGCAAAAATTCTGAACCCGTCCAAAACCGTAATTTTGCCCGACACCGAAGCGGGCTGCAGCCTTGCGGACTCCTGCAAGGCCGCGGCCCTCGCCAAATTAAAGGCGGAACATCCGGACGCCATCGTCATTTCGTACATCAACTGCAATGCGGACGTAAAAGTAATCAGCGACATCATCTGCACCAGCGGCAACGCGCTTGAGCTCGTCAAAAAAATCCCCGAAACGCAGAAGATAATCTTCGCGCCCGACAAATACCTCGGCGGCTGGATAAACGAAAAGACGGGCCGCGACATGATACTCTGGGACGGCTCCTGCTACGCGCATGAGGAGTATGACGCGGAGGAACTCAAAAAGATGAAGGCGGACTTCGGCGCGCCCGCCCTCGCCCATCCGGAATGCCCCAAGCCCGTGCGCGACGTCTGCGACGAAGTCTGCAGCACGGAAAAGATGATAGCCTGGTGCAGGAACCACCCGTCCGACACTTTCATAATCGTAACAATAACGGGCATGATACACCGCCTGCGCAAGGAGCTGCCAAACAAGACTTTCATAGCCGCGCGCCTGCCCGAAGCCTGCTGCAAGAGCTGCCAGAACTGCAAATATATGCAGCTAAACACGCCCGAAAAGCTCTTGAACTGCCTTAAAACGCTCTCGCCCGAAGTTAAGCTGGAGGCAGAAGTAATAGAAAAAGCCGCAAAATCTATAAACCGCATGCTGGAAATGTAGTTTTTTTTCGGAAAAACATTCCAAAAAGGTGTTGACAGAAGCCGCCTTCACGCCTTTTCTCTTTGGTTTTCAAATTTACATCATTAAGGAGACATCATCATGGGCCCCACATTCAAACCTTCCAGACTCAAACGCGCGCGCCGTTGCGGCTTCCGCGCACGCATGGCAACACGCGGCGGCAGGGCCGTCATCAACGCGCGCAGAGGCAAAGGCCGCAAGCGTCTGACAACCAAATAGCCGAAATGCGGATGCGCCCACAGAATCGTCTGCGCTCTGCGCGGGATTTTGAGCTCATCCGCAAACAGCCGAACAAGGCGGATTGCGCCGCCTTCGTTATCTACCTAACGCGCGCCGAAGACGGACGCGCGTTTTCTCGTTTCGGGATAGTGGCAAGCAGGCGCACGGGCAACGCCGTGGAACGCAACAGTCTCAAGCGTATCTTCAGGGAGATTTTCAGAAGCGCCCTACCCGACATCAAAAACCCGTGCGACATCGCCGTATTTGCAAGGCGCGCGGCGCTGAGGTTTGAATTCGACAACCTTGCAAAGCGCTTCCGCAAAGCGGTTGAGGAACTTTCTCAGAAATAGGGGCGATACTTTCCATGCCGCAGGAAGAGCAAAAGAAGAAAATCTCCATCGCCGCGCGGATAGTCAAAATCCCCGTCAGGCTTTACCAGATTTTCATTTCGCCCGTGATACACCTGGTGCCGGGCAGCGGCTGCCGCTTCCACCCATCGTGTTCAAGGTACATGATAGCGGCCGTGGAAACACATGGGGCATTCAAAGGAGTCTGCATGGGAATATGCAGGATTCTGCGCTGCAATCCCTTCTGCCGAGGCGGCATTGACGAAGTTCCAAAACGCTTCAGCTGGAAAAAAATCTTTTCGCAAAACGACGTTGACGCATAGCCCTAAAAACTGCTTAATTCCGCGGTTTATTTAACAATGGACAAAAAGAATACAATTATCGGAATAATCCTGATTGGCGTGGCCTTCTGGATGATGACGACAAACGCCACAAAACAGCGCCAAATTGAAGACGCCGTCGCGGCCGAAAAGGGCACGGAAGCCGCACAAGTGCAGAAAGCGGAGGCGCAGAGCGTGCCCGCCGCGGAAGCTTCCATAACTTCGGCATTGGCCCCGGAAGAGAACCTCAAACCGCAGAGCGTTGTTCTTGAGAACGACTTTATCAGGGTATTCCTGACCAACAAGGGCGGCGCGATAGCCTCTGTGGAGCTTCTCAAGCACGAGAAAATGCAGGGCAGCAAAACCCCCTACGTATTCAATGAGACAGACAGGGCGGCGGCCATGACCCTCGCCTTCCCGTCGGACAGGTACGCCCTGCCCGTGCCCTTTGAGCATCTCTTTGCGGTCACCAAAAAGAGCGATGAGAGCGTGAGCTTTGAATTCTTCGCGGAAGGCAAAATCAAAATCACGCGCACCTACTCCATTTCCAAAGGCGAAAACGGAAGCGCGCAGCCCTATTCAATATCCTGCAAGACGCTTGTTGAGAACCTTTCCGCCAAGCCCATGGAGCTTGACAGGCTCTTCCTCTCCCTCGGCATGGCCGCGCCCACTGCGGGCGACGTGTACGGCACAAACCTCGCCTTCTGCCTTTACGACGGAAGCTCGGCGCATTTCGTGAAAGTTGGAACCTTTTTGGACAGCTCGGGCTTCCTCGGCATAGGCGCGTCAAAAGCCAAGCCCAACGCGCTTTTGGAATCATCCCCCGCAGTCTGGGGCGCGGTCAAAAACCAGTTCTTCACGTCGGTATTCACGCCCGAAAAGACGCTCGGCAAGGACGGCGTGGCCTTCCCCCTCGTAGTCAACAGGGACGCGCAGGACAAGTTCATGAAAAGCGGCGTGCTCGGCTACATGGCATTCTCCATAGAGCCAGTGCTGCCAAAGGCGAGCGTGGATTTAAGCGGCTCGTTCTTCGTGGGCCCCAAGGAATTCAACAGGCTTGCCGACCTCGGCAAGGGGCAGGAGGCGCTTATGGACTTCGGCTGGGCGGGCTTCATCAGCAGGCCGCTTCTGAGGCTCCTCAACTGGATACATTCATACATCAGCGGCGTGTCGCCCGTATGGGCCTGGGGCTGGTCAATAGTTATTCTTACGATAATAGTCCGCCTCATACTGCTTCCGCTCACCGCCGTGCAGATACGCTCCTCAAAGCGCATGCAGGCCCTGCAGAAGCCAATCGCCGAACTGCGCGCAAAGTACGGAGACGACAAGCAGAAGATAGGCACGGAAACGATGAAGCTCTACGGCGAGTACGGCATCAACCCCTTTGCGGGCTGCCTGCCCCTCTTCTTCCAGCTGCCCATATTCATCGGGCTTTACTACATGCTCCAGGTTTCAAGCGAGCTTCGCTTCGCCCACTTCCTCTGGATTGACGACCTTTCCCTGCCCGACACTATCGACGCCGTGCCCACGATTTTCGGCTTCCCGCTGCACGTGCTGCCGCTGGTGAACGCCGCCCTCACCTTCTTCCAGATGCACCTTACGCCGATGCCCTCGGCAGACAAGGCGCAGAAGATGATATTCAAATTCATGCCCGTCATCATGCTGGTGTTCTTCTACACCTTCCCCTCGGGCCTCGTGCTTTACTGGAGCGTGCAGAGCGTCATAGGCATAGCGCAGACCTTCTACATCATGAAGACGAAGGACAAGGTCGTCCTCAAAAAGCGCGACCCGAAGAAGGGCGGCGGCTTCTTCCAGAAAATCCAAATGATGCAGGAGGAGAGCAGGCTTCTCCAGGAGAAGGGATATTCCCAGGAACAGATACGCGAGCATTTCAAGAAAAAGGCGCATGACATGCGCCAGCAGAAGAAGGTGGAACGCTCCGGCGTTGAAAAGCGCAAGGCGAACCCGGGCGGCCGCAACACGAAGCCAAAGAGATAGGGTTTCCGTGAAAAAAAACTTGAACGCCGCGCACGCTCATTTATCTTTTTAGGGCGTTTTTACTTCAGACGCATTTTATCACACATCACAAAAATCACCACACCAAGAAAGCTCAAAGACAATGTCAGGACACAGCAAATGGGCAACTACAAAACGCCACAAGGCGGTTATTGACGCCAAGAGGGGCAAGGCCTTCAGCGCGGTCAGCAAAGACATCACCATGACGGCCAGGGCCGGAGGCGGAGACCCAAATTTCAACCCGCGCCTGCGCTCGCTCATCATCAAGGCCAAGGCCGTCAACATGCCTGCGGACAACATCGACAAGGCCATCAAAAAGGGAACGGGAGAACTCCCGGGAGTGGTGTATGAGGAGCTTATTTACGAGGGCTACGCGCAGGGCGGCGTCGGCATAATTGTGGAAGTGACCACGGACAACAAGAACCGCTCGGCAAGCGAAGTGCGCTCAACCTTCACGAAGAACGGCGGCAACCTTGCAACACCGGGCGCGCTCGCATTCAACTTCACCAAAAAGGGCCAGTTCATAATCTCAGCCGAAAAAATCGGCGAAGAGGCGCTCATGGAGCTGCTGATGGAAGCGGACATCGAAGACATCATCAACAACGGGGACCACTTCGAAATACTCTGCCCCATTTCGGCTTTTGACACCGTTTCGGAAATCCTCGAAAAGGCGAAGATACAGCCGGAAGACTCCAACCTCGCGTGGATACCCAACAACCTCGCAAAAATTGAGGACGCCGACACGGCCAAGAAGGTGATGAAGCTTGAAGAGGCTTTGGACGCCCTAGAGGACGTACAGAACGTCTATTGCAACTATGACATAGACGACGCCCTTCTCGGTTAAATTTTGGCAAACGCTTTTGGCGCGGAAGTTCGTTGCGCGGATGACGCGCGAGAGGTCATGTACAGACCGTACACTCCCACCCGCACGCATCCTTGCGCCTGCTTCCGCATCCAAAATCATTGCGCCAAAACTTTAACCGGAAACGGACAAAACTGAATTTAATTGCTCATTTAGGGCAAAGTTTATAAATCAAATTTACGACAAAAATTATACGACCATGGGAAAAACTCTTTTTGAAAAAGTCTGGGAAAAGCACAGCGTCTGCGAGCTCGCGGACGGTTCCACGCAGCTGTTTGTCGACGCGCACCTGCTGCACGAGGTGACAAGCCCGCAGGCCTTCGGCATGCTGCGCACGCTCGGCCTCAAGGTCAAATACCCGCAGCGCACCTTCGCCACGGTTGACCACATCATACCCACGACCGACCGCAGCGAGCCTTACGCGGACCCCCTCGCCTACGAGATGCTCGAACACCTGCGCAAAAACTGCGCGGAAAACGGCATAAAGTTTTTCGACGTCAGCACCGGCGGCCAGGGCGTCATACACATCGTCATGCCCGAGCAGGGCATCATACACCCGGGGATGACCGTCGCCTGCGGAGACTCGCACACGGCCACGCACGGCGCCTTCGGCGCAATCGCCTTCGGCATCGGCACAAGCCAGGTGCGCAACGTGCTCGCCACCCAGACGCTCTCATTCAAGAAGCTCAAGGTGCGCCGCATCAACGTCGCCGGCGTCCTCGCAAAGGGCGTGTACGCGAAGGACGTTGCAATACACATCATCCGCAAACTCGGCGTCAACGGCGGCATAGGCTACGCCTACGAATTCGGCGGAAAAGTTTTTGACGACATGGACATGGAGGAGCGCATGACCGTCTGCAACATGGCCATAGAAGGCGGTGCGCGCATAGGCTATGTCAACCCCGATGAAAAGACTTTTGCATACCTCAAAAATCGCCCCTACGCGCCCAAGGCTTCCGAATGGGAAGCTGCCGTTGCCCAGTGGAAGGCCGCCGCTTCAGACGCCGACGCCGTTTATGACGACACCGTGAACTTTGACGCCAGGGACATTGAGCCGACCGTCACCTGGGGCGTCAACCCCGCGCAGGCCGTCGCAATTTCGGAGAACATACCCGACCCCGCCGCAATCAAAGACGACGTCCAGCGCAAGGACGCTTTCGACGCGCTTTCATACATGAAGCTCAAGGCCGGAGACGCAATAGCCGGAACCCCCGTGAACGTCGTATTCATAGGCTCCTGCACGAACGGCAGGCTTTCGGACTTTGAAGAGGCCGCGGAATTTCTGAAGGGCAAAAAGGTCGCCAAAGGCGTCAGGGCGCTCGCGGTGCCCGGTTCGCAGATTGTCGATAAAATCGCGCGCGAAAAGGGCTTGGACAAGGTCTTTACCGAGGCCGGCTTTGAATGGCGCAACGCGGGCTGCTCAATGTGCCTTGCAATGAATGACGACAAGCTGGTGGGGGACGAGCTTTGCGCTTCCAGCTCCAACAGGAACTTCAAGGGCCGCCAGGGAAGCCCCACGGGCAGGACCGTCCTGATGAGCCCCGTGATGGCCGCGGCCGCAGCCGTAGCCGGAAAAATTGCGGACTGCAGAAACGTCTAAGGCATCCTAAGTTTTATTCACATTTTTATTTTCATAACAGGAAGCCCCGCAAATGCGGGGCTTTTTTCGCAGAATGCGGATTTTCACTTCTTTCCGCTTTATTGGGCTTGATTTGATGGCGGAAGGGGGCTATCATTTAACCATGAAAAAACTGCTCATATCATTTATGGCGCTTGCTGTGTTTCCGCTGCTCTCCTCCGCAAGGATCAACGACAGCAAGTCGGCGCTTGAAACAAGGCTCATACCCAAGAACGCGGGCGCTCTGGAATACTCGCAAAAGCAGCACAGGGAGCGCGAGCTTTTTAAACTGCCATACTACAACATGTATCTCATCTTTCCCAGGAACGTGGAGGCGGGATTCTACTTCAAGCGTCCCGACGGCGCGCCGACGACCGGCCAGGACATCGCCAAGCTTTACGACCTCTACGGATGGGAAATCAACGGGGTGTACAAAGGCGGCGTCTCCGTCATGGAGTTTTACAGGCGCAAGGGGCAGCGCATAACGCTTGAGGAAGTAGC
>JAVBSZ010000096.1:0-9481 GCA_031556415.1 Opitutales bacterium
CAGGGAAGCGGCCATCGTCAGAAACACACTGCTGGTTCATGCCGTGGTTGCGTCGTTTTTCCTGGCTTTGGGCAATTATGCAAAAAATCCTTCGCTCATAAATATTCTGACCGGTTCGAACAGGCTTGCGCTGTTCGCCGCGTTCATAGCCGCAACGGCCTTGGCGGTCTTCATGCTGCCGCTAATCGGCCATTCGGACATTTACAGGCACAAGTTCGGAAATTATTTTTTGTACGTGCCGCTTGCCTGCAACGGGATTTTTTCAGTCATGCTGCTCTCTTGCGCCATCCCTCTGACCCGCGCGGCCAGATGGGTTTCAAGGAACACACTGTACATATTCCCGCTGCAGATATACGCGCTGGCGGTGTTTTACAAGATTTTGGAGAAAGCGGGGTTGGGCGGCAGGTTTGAAGATTTCCTGCTGCCGCAGGCGCTGGCGGTTGCGTTCGTGGTTTTGTCGGGCTTTCCGGTCAGGCTGTTTTATAACGCGGTATTCTCCGTGTTCGCTTTCATCTATGGGAAAATCCGCCGTCCGTCTGTGTCCTGATGGGCTTTTCAGCGCCGTTTGAGGCGTTCGGCGTACATCCGCTCGGAGATTTTTCTTGAGGCGAGGGCCATTTCGTAGATGGGGGTGTCGGCGACGTCGACAAAGCCTATGGCGTAGTTTTCGCCGTCGCTGCGGCCCGTCGTGAGCTGGTCAAACCACTGGAACCAGTGCGCGCCTATTATGTTGGGGTTTCTGACGGCGCTCCACGTGTAGCCTTCATAGCCCTCAACTTTTTCCTTGAGCGTCCTGCGCGGCTGCAGGCCGCCGCCGAAAGTGCCCGCGTCCTGGTTTCCGAAATGGTATTCGCCAATTATCACGGGTTTGTCCTCGCAGCCTTGTGGGAGTTTGAACTCGGATACTTCCACGGCGTAGACGTTGTAGCTGACAACGTCGCAGTGCCCGCTTGCAACCCTTGCAACGCTCTCGTTCCCCCATGCGAAGCGGCAGCCGAAGTAGAGCGTGTCCGCAGAAACTTCCTTCACCGCGGCGCGGCACACTTCAAAATAGCGCTCGTAGATTTTTATTTCCATAGCCAGCATGTCGCCTTCGCCGTCCGGAGTTTTCGGAAAGAAGTCCCGCCTTTCCAAAAGGTTTTCCCAGCCGGAATAATCCGCGTTCCACGCCTTGTTGAGCGCGGAGATGTCGGAATATTTTTTCTCAAGCATTTTTCTGAATTCGATTTTTGACGGCTGCGTTGCGGGGCAGGAGAGCACGCCGCGCGCCAAATCCAAATCCCTCTTCTGCCACGGCAACTCGTTGTCCACGAAGACTCCGATGCAGTAGGGCGAGTTTATCAGATGCGCCTTCTTTGCGGCCAGCTTCTTGGTTTCCGTTTCAAAGGACGGGTCAAAATATTCGGGGAACTTCATCCAGTATCCCTCCATTTCGCTCTGCGCGTCCAGGAAGTTTTTCTTGTGGGAATTCAAGATGTACGCGAAGGGGATTTTGGAATTTTCAAGCACGCTGCCCGCGCTCCACGCGCCGTATGTGTTGAGGCCCCACGCTGTCATGCGGCGCGCGGCTGTTGCGCCGTAAGTCTTCCACGCGTCTCCGCCGTACTTGGTGTCTATATTTTTTTGCGTGAATGAAAAGCATTTGTGGGGCTTCTCGTAATGGAATTTCCCCCACCAGCTTTTGTAGGCATATTTTTCATCGGCTATGTCCTTAAAATAAAACTCCCTGTCCTCTATGGGCGTGGAGGAGAATTCGCCCACGCAGTCTATGCCGAGCGACCAGAACAGGTTCCCCTTAGGCGTGATGAAAAACCATTTGCCGTCCACTTTCTCCACGCGGAATCTGCCTGTGGCCTTGTATTTGCGCCTGGCGTCCATGAGGCCGAAAAATTCGTCAAGCCCCGCAAGCGGAGGGTGCGCCTTGTCGAACGCCTTCTCCTCTTCGATTCTCTTTTTGAAATCGTCCTTTGAAATGATTTTGTTCTTCCAAGTCTTGTGCATGAACTGCCCGAACTCGTCTATGAAGGGGAAGAATTTTTCTTTGCCCAGCGCGTACATCGGGTCTTCGGGGTTGAAGAATCCGTTTTCAAGCGGCGTGTGGCGCATGCCTATGAAGGCGTCCTTTTCGCCCATCCAGTCCATAGCGGGGGGCAGGGGAAGGCGTGTTATGAGAATGTCATCCACTATTATTTTGCTTCCCCTGTGCGAGGTCAGGTCTATGTGGAACTTCGCGCCGTTTTTTGGTATGGCGACTCCGAAGGAGAATTCCCCCGCCGCACCCGCCTTCCATCCGAAGGTTCCCGTGCCGAAACGGTGGCCTTTGCCGTCGAGCGTGCCTTCGATGACGAGGAAGTTTTTGCCGTCTTCGGGAAGCTCCAGCACTTTGAATTTGAATGAGACGCTGTAATAGCCGCCTTCGGCAATGTCATCTGGGAAAAACCTGATTGAA
This sequence comes from Opitutales bacterium, assembly GCA_031556415.1. GTDB lineage: Bacteria > Verrucomicrobiota > Verrucomicrobiia > Opitutales > Intestinicryptomonadaceae > CALXQW01. Next base: position 2,450 of record JAVBSZ010000096.1, read on the forward strand.
CGCGGCCATTCCTGCCCGCTTCCCATGGTGTCCAGAAGCAAAGACTTTTTTCCGGAGAGCGCGTCTTTTCCCTCCGCGAAGGAAACAGCCTTATCCTCATACTGCGCGCGTTTGAGCGCGTCGCTTTGCGCCCCTTTTTCAAATCCGTCTTTTATGAGCGTCTCCGCGAAGGAAATACTTTGCAGCGCAAAAAGCGCCGCCGCCGCAATACAAAAGATTTTGTTCGTCATTCCGCAACTTTAGTAGGCGCAAAAAATAAAGCAAAAAAAAATGCGGAGGGAAACTCCGCATTTTGATTGAAACTTTTAATAGATATTATTCCTCAGCTTTGGGAGCCTTGTCAGAACTGCTCTTCCCCTTTTTTTTCGGGAAAGCCTTCTTCTGGAACTCGAAGCCGATGTCGCCGTTGGGCTTGAGCGCGAGGAAGGCGGAGAACTTTTTCTTTGTTCTATTTGAAACGAAGTCTTCAATCAGAGGCGTCTTGCCCGTGAGCGCGAGCGATTCAACCTCCTGCGCGGTGATCTTGTGCGAGAGCATGGTCTTGTACAGCCTGAAGCCGCACTTTGCGTCCTTTTCCGCGGGGTTGTAGCACTGGAAGAGCCTGTTGCCTTCCACGACATTGCCCTTTTTGCATTTGGGGCAGCGGCACACCACGGGGGCGTTTGCGAAGTCTTCCGGCGCGATTTCTATGGCGTTGCCGTTTTCGTCGGTGCCGCCGTTCCTGTTCTCGAACTGGAACTTCACCTTGTGCTCCTCGTCGAAGCGCAGCGTGGCCACGTAGGGCTTGCCGAGCTTGCTCTTGAAGCCTTCAAGCGGGCCCACCTGGCCCTTTGATACGAGCTCGCGGACTTCGTCCGCGCTGAGTTTTCTGTTGCCCATAGTCTTATAGATGACCACCGCGCCGTCCTGCGAACGGTACGCCCTGAAGCTTTCGAGCAGGGGCTTGCCGTCCGTCGGGCAGATGATGTCGGTAGTCGTCGTAGAGACTTCGCCTTCGTTGAAGTTGCGTGCCTTATCAACCATGTTTGTAGTCATTTTTGAAATTTCGTCCATGAAAGTTTCGCGCGTGAGCGAGTGTTTTTCGATGAGCTTGAGCTTGTGCTCCCATTCGCCCGTCATGCTCGGGCTTGTGAGGTCTTCGACGCCTAGCACGCGCAGGAACGTTATGAGGCTGTCGGCGACGGCGGTGGGGATGAGGTCCCTCCTGTCGCGCTCTATGAATTTGTGCTTGATGAGGGTGTCTATTATCTGCGCCCTGGTGGCGGGCGTGCCCAGCCCCTTGTCTTTCATTGCGAGCGCGAGCTCCTCGTCGTCCACGAATTTTCCCGCGCCTTCCATTGCTGAAAGGAGGGTGGCTTCCGTGTAGCGGGCGGGCGGCTTTGTTGCGTCGGCCTTCAAATCCGCATCTGAAATTTTCGCCTTGTCCTCGCCGTCTGAAAGCGCGGGGAGGTTCGCGGCGTTCTCGTCCTCGTCGTCGGATTCCGAAGGAAGGCCCTTCCCGTAGACGTCAAGCCATCCTGCGGAACGCAGCACCTTGCCCTCGGTCTTGAAGGAGTGTTCGCCGGCGACGCTTGTGCGCACCGTCACGTCAAACTGCGCCTCGGGGTAGAAGGCGGCGACGAACCTGCGCGCCACCATGTCGTAAATTTTCATCTCGTCCGAGGAGAGCTTTGAGGTGTCGGAAATTTCCGTGGGGATGATTGCGAAGTGGTCGCTTACCTGCGTGTTGTCGAACACGCGCTTGCCCATGGCGTCAACGTAGTTTTCCGAGAGCGACTTCTTTGCGAACCTCGCGTAATCGCCCTCCATGGAGGCGAGCACGTTCTTGCAGACGCTGCGGTAGTCCTGCGGCAGCGCGCGCGAGTCCGTGCGCGGGTAGGTCAGCATCTTGTGCCTTTCGTAAAGGCTCTGCGCTATGCTGAGCGTCTTTGCGGCGGGGAGGGAGAAGCGGTTGTTGGCCTCGCGCTGCAGCGTGGTCAAGTCGTAAAGGCGCGGGGCTATCTGCTTTGAAAGCGTTTTCTTGTCGCTCACCTGCGCCGTCGGAATCGCCTTAACTTCTTCGAGGATGCGCTTTGCGGTTTCCTCGTCCCATATCCTGTCGGCCTTGTCTCCGGCGTCCTTGTCCTTATTGTCCTTGAAGTCCGGCCTCTGGTAGGTGCCTGAGTAGGAGCCGTTCTCAACGCCGAATTTGGCGGTCAGCTTCCAGAAGGCTTTGGGCTTGAAATTCTGGATTTCGCGCTCCCTGTCCACTATCAGCGCGAGGGTGGGGGTCTGCACGCGGCCCACGCTCACAAGCGCCTTCCCGCGCGAGCCGAACATGCGCGTGGTGATTGCGCGCGTGCCGTTTATGCCGATTAGCCAGTCGGACTCGCTCCTGCAGCGCGCGGCGTCCTGCAGCGGCAGCATCTGGTCCTGGCTTTTGAGGTTGGCAAAGGCCTCCCTGATTGCGGCGGGCGTCATCGACGAGAACCAGAGCCTGTTGCGCGGCTTCTTGCACTTGGTGATTTCGTAAATGTACGTGAAGATGAGCTCGCCCTCGCGGCCCGCGTCGCAGGCGTTGATGACTTCGCCGACGTCCGCGCGGTTCATCAGCTTTTTGAGGCTGGAGAGCTTGGTCTTGGTCTTTTCAATGGGCTTAAGCTCGAACTTCTGCGGGATGATGGGCAGGGACGATATGGTCCAGCGCGCGTACTTCTTGTCTATGTCGTCCGGCATGAAAAGCTCAACAAGATGGCCTATGGCCGAGGAGATGACGTATTCGTCATTCTCATAATGGTCGTCCACCTTTTTCGCTTTTCCAAGCACTTTTGCGATGTCTGAGGCGACGCTCGGCTTTTCCGCTATGATGAGTTTTTTCATTGCCTGATAAATTTCCTTTTATGCGCGCTTATGCGCGTCCGTTAAGTTTCAAAGAATGAAAGCGCGGGCCCGTTGAAGAGCCCGTGCCTTCCTTCAAAGCCAGTGGGAGCATTTACGCTTCAAGTCCTCGCATTTTGACAAGCGCTTTCCGCGAAAAACTCCGCATTGAAAGGCATTGCGACTGGTCATGTGCTCCAGCACACTCCCACCCGAAATACCTTTCAAATACTTGTTTTTCATCAAAAATCACTAAGTCAAAATTCATACAGCTTTTATATTTCGCCCAATTTCGTTTGAGCGAACACTTGAACCGCAAACGCTCTGGGACTATTTCAAGAATTCGGGAAGTATCGAATCTATGTTGTTCAGAAGCTCCCGCATTGTTTCGGGGGTTTCGTCGCCCATGTTCGATATCCTGAACGTGTTGCCCTTGAGCTTGCCGTAGCCGCCGTCGAACACCATCTTGAAACGCTTTTTGAGCTCCGCTATGACTGCGGCGATGTCCACGTTCCTGGTGTTCCTGAAGCAGTTGAGGGAGAGCGAGCCGTACTTTTCTTCCGGCAGCAGCCCGAAGCCGTGGCCGTAGCCCCATTCGCGCACGATTTTGTTGTTTTCGGCGTGGCGGGCGAAGCGGTTTTCCATGCCCTCGGTGAAGATGTCGTCAAGCTTGCTCTGGAGGGCGAAGATGAGAGAAATCACCGGAGTGGAGGGCGTCATGGACTTTTCGTAGTTGGAGTGGAACTCCACAAAGTCAAAGTAATAGCCGCGGCCTTCGACGGTCTTTGCGCGCTCAAGCGCCTTTTCGGAAACGCTGAGGAACGCGAGGCCCGGGGGAATGGCCATGGCCTTCTGGCAGCCGGAGAGCATCACGTCTATGCCCAGCTCGTCCTTCTTGATGGGCAGGACGGAGAAGGAGCTGACGGTGTCCACAATCGCCATGACGTCCGGAAATTCGTTTACGACCTTCATTATCGCGGGCAGGTCGCTCATCGTGCCGGTGGAGGTCTCGTTGTGGATGATGGTGATTGCGTCAAACTCTCCCGTGGAGAGCTCCTTGCGGATGGCTTCGGGGTCAAGCGGCTTGCCCCAGTCAAACGCGAGCTTTTTGGCCTTTTTGCCGCAGCGCAGCGCCACGTCATACCATTTGTCGGCAAAGGCGCCGTTGCAGCAGTTGAGCACCGCCTTGTTGCAGACGTTGCGCAGGGAGCCTTCCATCACGCCCCAAGAGCTGCTCGTGCTCAGGTAGACGGGATCCTTCGTGTAGAAGAGCTCCTTGAGGCGGGGCTGCACGCTGTCCATAAGGGCTACGAAGTCTTTGCTCCTGTGGCCCATGATGGGGGTTGCCATTGCCTTGTACGTTTTTTCGGAGACCGCTATGGGTCCGGGTATGAACAGTTTATATGACATGGATGTTGTTGTTTTGGTGGAAAGTTTCCGCGCCGTTCAGATTTCCGAAAGCGGGTTCTGCGCCTTGATGAGGGTGCTGTTGCGGTTTGAAAGCGTGATTGTGCTGGGCATCCAGGTTTTGGCCTCTTCGGGCGTCATCTGCGCAAAGCTCATTATCACGAGGAGGTCTCCGATTTTTCCGAGATGCGCGGCAGCGCCTCTAAGCGAAATTGTGCGGCTGGCGGCGGGTGCGGGTATGGCGTAAGTTTCAAACCTTTCGCCCGTCGTGATGTTGCCCACCAGGATTTTCTCATTGGTGAACAGGCCCACGGCCTTCATCAAAGATTCGTCTATGGCCAAAGACCCTTCGTAGTCGAGCAGGGCTTCCGTCACTTCCGCGCGGAGAATTTTAGACTTTAAAATCTGCAACAACATTTATTCTTGAATTAGAATTTTTTTAAAAGCCGACACAAATATAATTTTTAATACCCCCGTCAACTGTTTATTAAAACAAAAATATTATTTGGGTTGTAAGAATTTGATATGAGGAGAATTAAGAATATGGGTCAAGGAGGGGGATTTTATGTGGCGTTTTCTTCTCCAAAAAATCCCAACCGTTTCCAAGCGTTTATTGTTGAAATTGCCGCCGCCCGCGTGCTAGCTTTTTTGCCGTGGACGACAAGGTATATATAATAGGACACCGCAATCCGGACGTCGATTCGATTTGCTCCGCTCTGGGCTATGCGGCCTTCAAAAAGGCGCGGGGGCATAAAAACTACGTCGCGGCGCGCTGCGGCAATTCCAACGCGCGCATAGACAGGGTCCTCGAAAAGTTCGGCGCCGCGCTTCCCGAATACGTGGGAGACGTCCGCCTGCGCGCCCAGAATGTGATGAAGAGGGATTTTTTCAGCGTCGGAAAGGACGCCTCGTGCTTCGCGGTCATGGACATCATAGACAGGCACGACGTGCGCAGCATACCGCTTCTTGACGACGGCGGCGCGCTCTTGGGCGAGCTTTCGATTTTCGACCTTGGCGAATTTTTCATCCCGCGTCCGCGCGAGGCCAAACAGGTCAGGCAGGTGCGCGCCACCCTTCAGGACGTCATCAAAACCCTCAACGCCGAAGTCCACGCCGTATTCAGGCAGGACGAAATGGAGGACATGTTCGTGCGCATAGGCGCAATGGAGGTCAGCTCCTTCGGCTCGTTCATTGAGAAGGAGGGCCTCAGGCCGGAGCAGAACCTCATAGTCGTCGGCGACAGGTTTGATATCCAGATAAAGGCCGTGCAGATGGGCGTGCGCGGCATCATCATCACTGGCGGCTACAGGGTGGATTCTTCCGTGCTCGAAATGGCGAAGCAGAAGGGCGTGAGCGTGATTTCCTGCCCGTATGACTCCGCAACGGCGTCGCTGCTCGTCAGGATGGCCACGCGCGCGCTGCCGCTGATGCGCAAAGACATGGCCGTCGTAAAGCGCGACTACCTGCTCTCCCGCATCTCCGCGCGCATAAGGGATTTTTTCGGCAAGACGATTTTTGTCTGCGATTCCGCCGGCAGGCTCGAAGGGGTTTTTTCCAACACCGATTTGCTGGACATCTCCAAACCCAAGCTCGTGCTGGTTGACCATAACGAGCTTTCGCAGGCCGTCACCGGCGCGGACGAAGCCGACATCCTTGAAATTGTGGACCACCACCGCGTGGGGGCCACAAGCACCGCCAACCCCATTCTCTTCATGAACAAGCCCGTCGGGGCCACGAGCACCATCATCAGCCAGTTCTACAGTCTGGCGGGAATGGTTCCCGACAAACAGACCGCAGGCATACTCCTAGGCGGGATAATCTGCGACACGCTCAACCTCAAGAGCCCCACTTCCACGCCGGAAGACGCCGAGGAAATCGCGCGCCTTTCAAAGATAGTTGGCGAAAGCGCGGATAGACTGGCCGAACACTTCTTCAGTGCGGACTCCGTCATCCTCTCCCAGTCTCCCGAAAAGACGATTTCCGCAGACTGCAAGGTGTATGAAGACGCCTCGCACCCGTACTCCATTTCGCAGATAGAGGAGATAGGCTTCTCCAACCTTTATTCGAATCTGGATTCTCTGCGCCTCGAACTTGAAAAATTCAGGAAAGAAAAAAGCCTCCTTTTCTCCGCGCTCCTCGTCACCAACGTCGTCTCGCAAGATTCGCTCCTGCTCATCGTCGGCAATGAGGAATTCATATCAAAAATTTCCTACAACCTCGACGCCGAGAAAAACCTCTTCGAGCTTCCCGGCATAGTCAGCAGGAAGAAGCAGCTCGTACCCTATCTCTCAACCCTGGTTCGCGCTTTCATTTAGTTTTGGCGAACGCTTTTCGCGAATAACTCCGCTTGCTTCGTGCGCCCGACCGCTCACGTACTACTTGTACGCTACGCGCCCGTGCGCACTTCGCAATACTCGTTCTTCATCGAAAATCATTGCGCCAAAACAGAGCGTATACTAAGTGTTATTTTCATAAAAAAACAAACGGAGTCTAGTAAGGATTCTGTAATACCTAACTGATGATCCGTTTGTTTTCAGATTTTGAATTTTGCAGAATGCAAAATAAAATCTGAAACCGAAGCGCGACCAAGTGTCTGGCGGGAACGTGGAGAGCTCGAATAATCTCAACAGCAAAACCAGATGCGCTAGCATCTGTCGTGGAGGGCGATCCACTTCCCGGGGGGGGTAGTTGGGACGGGTGGGGGAGGGAAATAAAGAAAATAACCGTGCCGCGGGGGTGGGGGGCGGCGCCCCGGGATGAACACCCAAC
>JAVBSZ010000104.1:0-4445 GCA_031556415.1 Opitutales bacterium
CGCGGTCTTTTCAAGGACTGCGTTCAGTATGTTAAGGCTGCTCTGGCAGGGTATCTGGCCTATGGAAACTATTGCGAGCTTGGCGCTCAAGGCGTCGTCTGAAGCCGCGTACTTTTCGAGCGAATCCAGGTTTATCCTGTCCGCGCGCTTGCCCATTGTTATGAGAATCTCGTTGCGGATTTTCTCGTTTGAAGCGTGCTTGACGAGCGCCGCCTGCATGGCTTTGTCGGACTTCTCCGTTGCGATGGCGAGCAGAACTTCGCAGGGCAGCACGGGGTCAACCCCAGCGTCAAAAAGCGCGAGCATGGGCTCTATGCTCTTTTCAGAGACGTTCTCCTTGAGAAGCTTGACGCAGAGGCGCAGCGCCTCGTAGGAAAGCTCCTTGGAATTTATTATGCCGAGTATCTCCTTTTCCACGAAGTCGGAATCCTTCTGCCCCGCGACGTACGCGGCGTGGTACCAGGCCATAGGCTTGCCGCTGTCGTACGCGAGGGCGTCGGCCGCGAAGGGCTTTGCGTCCTGCGCAAAGAGAGATGTGGCCAGCGCGAAGAGCGCGGCGGTCTGAATCAGAAACGTTTTCATAAAAATGTTTTTCATAGTGTTAATCTCCTCGTCCTTTATGAAAGCTGGTACGGCGCCCTGTACGCGCGCGAGCAGTACGCCGCCGCCTTCGGGTCGTTTTCAATTGTCTCCTTTTCCGGGTTCCATTTGAAGGGGCGTCCCAGACGGTAGGCGATTTCGCCAAGCATGCAGACGCTGTTTGAGCGGTGCGCGATTTTGATGTCCGTCGACGTCACGCGCCTGTCTAGTACGCTGTCTATGAACATGCCTATGTGCGTGACGTCGCCCTTGACGGGATAGAGGCGCGTAGTTTCGGAAGTGCGCGGGAGTATCTTTTCGGCAACCGTGTAGGGGGTTGAAGCCAGCGCCCCGCGGGACACGAATATGACGCCGTCCTTGCCGAAGAATTCAACGCCGTTTTTGAAGGTGTTTGACATCTCTATGACCAGGCCGCCCTTGTAGTGGTACTCTATTTTGAAGAGCGTGGGCTGGTCGTAGAAGCCGGTCGTCGGCCATTTGACTTCGGTGGGGATGATTTCAAGCGGGCCCGTTTCGTCAAGCCCCATGGCCCAATGCGCGATGTCCAGATGGTGCGCGCCCCAGTCTCCAATCTTTCCGCAGGAGTAGTCTGAAATGAAGCGCCACGTCGTGAACGCCTTGTAGGGGTGATAGGAAGTCAGCGGCGCGGGACCCTGCCAGCGCTCCCAGTCAAAGCCCTCCGGAACCTTCTCCTCGGGCAAATCGGCCACGGACTCATTGCCCGGCAGGCCGATTTTGATGTGCTTGATTTCGCCTATCGCGCCGTTTCTGACGAGTTCCGCGGCGTGGATGAAGTTCGGCAAAGACCTCTGCCATGAGCCCGTCTGCCAAACGCGGCCGGAGTTCACGACGATGTCGCGCAGGCGCTTGCCTTCGTCTATAGTGCGCGTGAGGGGCTTTTCGCCGTAGACGTCCTTGCCCGCGCGCACGGCGTCTATGCCTATTATCGCGTGCCAATGGTCCGGCGTGGAATTGCAGACGATGTCGATATCCTTCCTGGCCAGAAGCTCGCGGTAGTCGTTATACGCGGGGAGGTCTCCAAAAATATCCTTCGCTTCCGGCATGCCGCTGCGCGAATTGTGCTTGTAGGTGTACTGGTTCACCTCGGCGAAATTGACGTCGCAAAGCGCCGCCATCTGCACGCGCTTGTCCGCCCTGAAATTCTTGCCGTTGGAAATGCCCATGCCGCCGCAGCCTATGAGCCCCAGCGTGACCCTGTTGCTGGGCGCAACCGCGCCGTCTTTGCCAAGCGCGGAAGCGGGAATGATGGTCGGGAAACCCGCAAGCACGCCCGCTTTTGCGATATTCTTTAGGAAGTCTCTTCTTTTCATGCTGTTCTCCTTATATATGTACTCAAACGTTTGAGACGATATTGATGACGAAATAATATTCCCCTGTCAAGCGGAATTATGAATCCGTTTTCGGAACGGAATTTGAAAGGTTCTTTACGCCTTTACAATTCTTTTTTCGCGTATAAATAAACTCAGTTATGAAAAGATTTTTGCCACTTATTTTTGCGCCGGCCCTGTTTTTCCATCTCTATGCCGAAGGCGAAAATCAAGACATCGCGCGCCCCAACATACTTTTCATAATAGCGGACGACTGGGGGAAGCACGCCAAATCTTACGGAACGGAAGGCTGGATAGACCTTCCGGCGTTTGACAGGGTCGCACGCGAGGGCATTTTGTTCGACAACGCGTTTACCTCAAACCCCAAGTGCGCGCCATGCCGCGCCAGCATAACCACGGGCCGAAATTCCTGGCAGCTCAAAGAGGGCGTGCAGCACTTCAACCCCTGGCCGCGCGAGTTCGTCACCTACCCCGACATCCTGCTTGAAGCGGGCTACCACGTCGGCTTCACGGGCAAAGGCTGGGCCCCCGGCAATTACAAGGACTACGGCAGAACGGAGAACCCCGCAGGCCCGAATTACGACAAATTCAAAGTGGACAACCCGCCCGCAAAATACATCGGCGCGTGGGACTATTCCAGAAACTTCATAGAGCACTTTTTGCCCCAGCGCCCAAAGGGTGTACCCTTCTGCTTCTGGATGGGTTTTGTTGAACCGCACAGGCCATACGAAGACGGCGTCGGCGCGCGCGCCGGAAAGAATTTCAAGGCGGTGAAAACGCCGCCTTACTACCCTGACGCGCGCATCATTAAGGACGATATGCTCGACTACGCCTTTGAGATGGGATACGCGGATAGCCACGTGAAGAAAGTCCTGGAACATCTTGAGAAAATCGGCGAACTGGAGAACACGATTATAATATACACTTCCGACCATGGTATGCCCTTCCCGCGCGTCAAGGGGCAGATTTACAATGACGCCTTCAATATCCCGCTGGCGGTCCGCTGGGGGAAGATTGCAAAGCCAAGACGCGAACAGACCTTTGTCAACGTGCGCGATTTCGCCCCTACATTCCTTGAAGCGGCGGGCGTGCCCAAGCATACTCAGATGACGGGCAAGAGCTTCCTGCCCCTGCTTAAAAGCGATAACCCGCCGCCGCCGGATTCCGGACAATTCATGCTCGCCGGAAAGGAGCGGCACGACCTCGGGCGGCCCGGAGACGTCGGCTATCCCGTGCGCGCCATACGCACGGACGATTTTCTATTCATACTCAACTACGAACCGTCGCGCTGGCCCGCCGGCAATCCGGAAACCAATTACAGGAATTGCGACGACAGCCCCACAAAATCCTTCATACTGCGCCGCTATGACGAATTCTACACGCTCTCATTCGGCAAGCGTCCGCAATACGAACTTTATGACATGCGCACGGACAAGGCCTGCGCGAAGAACCTAGCCAAAGACCCCGCTTATGCGGAAACCCTGAAAACTCTGCGAGAACGCATGATCAAGGAACTGCGCGCCGACGGCGACTTCCGCGCCCTCGGCGAAGACTGCAGCTGGACTGACAAAGTGCCCTGGGTATCGCAATCCCCCATGCTCATGGACTGGGATGCTTTCATTTCCGCCGCCGAAAAAAACGCGGACTAGCGACAGAATGAAAAAAACATATTAAAGTGAAAAGCCTCCATTCGGAGGCTTTGGTGTATTATTAAATTAAATTTCGCATCTGGTTTGGCGCGGCGGTTTGCGATGCATAGCCAAAGTAGTTTATCCGATTTGGCTGCACGGTTTGGATGAAGAAGTAGGCGCAAAAAAATTCCACGCTGGGAGTGTACAAATTAGTACATGACCTGTGTGGAATTTTTATTGCAACGAACTTCTTCGCCAAACAAGTCAGCCAAATCAGAAGCCGGAGATTTGCTTGGCCTTGCCGACGATATACTCGCGATTCATCTTGGCGATGTTGTCGAGCGTGATGCCCTTGGGGCAGGCGGCCTGGCATTCGCCGTAGTTGGTGCAGTTGCCGAAGCCGAGCTCGTTCATCTTGTCCACCATTGCGACGGCGCGGCGGTATTTTTCCGGAGCGCCCTGCGGCAGGTGGTTCAAGTGCGAAACTTTCGCGGAAGTGAAGAGCATGGCGGAGGCGTTGGGACAGGCCGCAACGCACGCGCCGCAGCCTATGCACTGGGCGGCGTCCATGGACTTGTCCGCGGCTATCTTCGAAATCGGCAGGGCGTTGGCGTCCTGCGCGGCGCCCGCGCGCACGGATATGAAGCCGCCCGCCTGCTGGATGAGCTCAAACGCATCGCGCGAAACCACGAGGTCCTTCTTCACAGGGAAGGGACCGGCGCGCCAGGGCTCTATTACGATGGTGTCGCCGTCCTTGAACTTGCGCATGTGCAGCTGGCAGACGGTTGTCTTGCGCTCGGGGCCGTGCGGTATGCCGTTGATGGTCACTGAGCACATGCCGCAGATGCCTTCGCGGCAGTCGTGG
>JAVBSZ010000048.1:0-6577 GCA_031556415.1 Opitutales bacterium
CGTCCCCAACCTTGATTTTCCACGCGCCTATTTCGTAGCTTCCCGCATTTTCAGCGGCGAACGCGAGGTTGAGAGTTATAGCGGTGCTGAATTTACCGTTGACGCCAGAAATGTTTCTGGATTGCGACGACCCTTTGAAGCGCAGGCCCGCAGGAACGGGAATGTCGCCTTCCTTTATATGCAGGCCGGAAAAATTCGCCGAAGAATCAAAAGTGAACACGATGGAATATACGGCGTCGTCGTTCGGGCGGACCTCCTTCGGCGAGAATGAGGCGCTTGCGGATATCTCCGCGCAATATGCCGCCTGAAAGAACGGTGCGGCGATAGCCAAAATAAGGGATGTTAAAAACAGTCTTTTCATAATGAAATGCTACCAGTCCTTGTAATTTTTATCTTCATACCTTTTTTGCTGTTCCCCGTAGCCCTTGTAGGGCATGCGCTTTTCCTCCCCTTTGAGGGAATCCAGCATTTGGGACGCCTCTTTGCGTGTCATCACACCCGCCGCGCGCCTGAAATTTTCGTCTGCCTCTTCGGGCTTTGCGGATTCCTGGGGGACCGCAGCCTGTTCGCCTTTTTTCTCCTCCGCACCTTGAGCGGGCAATTCCTGGGCTTTGCGTTTCTCCTCCTCGGTTTGCTTTTTTTCCCCGCCGTCGGAAGCCTGCTCTTCGGCCTTTTTCTGTTCCTCTTTCCTATTATTTACGGCCTGCTCGTCCTTGCCGGATTCCTGCTTCTGCTCCTCTTGCCGCGATTTTTCACCCTTTTGAGAATCCCGATCATTGGCATTTTTCTCATTGTCCTTTTTCTCCTGATCCTGTCCGTTTTCTTTTTTGTCCTGAGCTTTTTCGTCTTTTGAATTGTCTTTGTCCGCATCTTTCTTTTCCGGATTCTTGTCTTCGGGCTTTTGGGAATTCTGCTGCTTGTCGTTTTGACCGTCCTGGTTCTTATCCTGATTCTGTTGCTGATCCTTGTTCTGCTGGTCGTCCTTATTTTCCTTGTTGTCCTGATTATTTTGATTGTCCTTGTTGTCATCCTGTTTCTCTCGCAGGAGTTTTTTCAGCTCTTCGACGACCTTCTTCAAATTGCGCTGCGCATTTTCCATATTTTCGGAAATTTCGGAATTGGATTTCACTTCCGCATCCGCGTTTTCTTCAGCTTTGCGAACGTTATTAAGGTTTTGGGAGGCGTTTGAGGCATTGTTCAATTCAAGCGAATTCTCAAAACTCTTTCTGGAGTTTTCCAGGGAAGCCTTCACTTCCGCGAGTGCCTTGTCCAGCTCTGCGCGTTTTTTCTCAGTCTCCTCCGCGGATTTTTGAACGCTTTCGCATTGCGATATCGCCTGCTTGAGCGTTTCCTGAAACTGCGGGGCGTCGATTCCCGACTTTGCGTTCGGATTGGCTTTCTTATCAGCGGCCTCTTTCTTAAGCATGGGGGCAGCATTCTTCAAAATTTCCATGCCGCCGCTTATGCAATGGTTGGTGAGCGACAAAACTTCCTGCGAGTTCTTTTTGAATTCCCCGATACCCGCCAGCTTTTCGGCCGAAAGTTTTGCCTGCCTATAATCCGCAACGGCGTTGTTGAAATAGGCCTTCGAATGCAGGTTCAGGTCTTTAGACATTTTGACGGCTTCGATATTTTTCGTTTTTGCGTCTTCAAGTTTTCCACTTTCAAGGTTCTCCACCGCGGCGTTGAAAAGGCCGCGCGCATCCTTGGGTTCGGGTTTTGCGCCTTGAACGGCGGCGGAGGAGCTTTCATCCGCAGGCGGAGCCTCTTCGGCCTTTTCCTGTGCGCGCAGATGATTAGGAAGGATTATGGCGCACAGCAGAATGACGCTCAGAAAGGCTCCTCTAGACGCCTTCAGGCGCGCCCTGTGCGGGAAAAATTTACGGGTGCCGACCAACGTTTCAAACGCCAAAAGCAGAAATGCGGCGAGCAGGGGGATTTGAAAGCGCTCTATGGCCTGGTGCCGCATCTTGGCCGACAAATCCATCTGCGGGATTTTCTTCACGCCTTCCTCGCAGATTTTTTCCATGCCGTCTGGCAGCAGGTTTGCGTAAAAGCCGCCGCTTGCTTCCGCGATTTTTTTGAGCGTATCCTCGTTTAGCCGGCTTGTGATGACCTTTCCGCTTGAGTCTTTGACGTACGCAAGTCTTCCGAGTTCGTCGCGCACGGGCACGGGCTCTCCGCTCGCGCTTCCCACGCCGAGGCAGAAGAGGGTGGCGCCTTTCCCCGCGGCCTCCTTCGCCTTTGAAATCGCATCCGCTTCAAGGTCTTCGCCGTCGCTTATAAGAATTATAATCTTGTGGTTGACGGTGTCGGCAAAGGCGCTTTCCGCCTCGTCAATCGCCGAAGAAATGTTCGTGCCGCCGCGCTGGATTATGTTGGTGTCAACCGCCTCCAGCGACATCCTGAAGGCGTCGTAGTCAAGAGTGATGGGGCACTGAAGGAAGGCCTGACCGCTGAAGGCCACAAGGCCTATCCTGTCCTGGCCGAATTTTGAAATGGCGTCCAATATTGAAAGTTTTGCGCGCTCGAGTCGGTTGGGCTTCACGTCTTCGGCGAGCATGCTCTTGGAAGTGTCCAGCGCGAAAACGACGTCCACTCCCTTTGCCTTCACCTCCTCCCACTTGTAGCCGTACTGCGGCCTGGCGAGCGCTATGAATAAAGACGCCATCCCCAGGCATATCAGGATGTTTTTGAGGGACACCTTCATTTTGCTCACGCTGCTTGTGAGCATTGGAAGAAGTTTTGGCGATGCGAATAGCGCGAGCTTCGCCTTTGAGCGCCTTGCAGACCACCACAAAAGCGCCGCCGCCGCCGCAAGGGAGGCTGCGCCCGCATAGAGCCAAATTTCTGAATGGAAGGTCATGGCAGGGGTTTGAATTTGGTGTTCTTAAGCAGGAATTCAAGCGCCAGTAGCGCGAGCGCCGCCGCCGCAAACCATGCAAAAAGCTCCTCGTACGACGTGAAATTTCTCACTTTCACGGAGGTCTTTTCAAGCGCGTCTATGTCCTCGTAGATTTTTTTCAGTTCGGACAAATCCGTGGCGCGGTAGAATTTGCCGTCGGTCATGGAGGAGATTTTGCGGAGCGTGCCCTCGTCAATCTGGCTGACGGCGTTGCCGCCGTAGACGGGCCTTCCTGAGCCGTCCTTGTAGACGCTGTGGTCCCTGTTCATGCGCGCCATGGGCACCACACCGGCTTTGCCGGCGGCGATAGTGTATATCTTGATGTCGAAACTTTTTGCGGCCTCCGCAGCGGCAACGGGCGTGATTTTTCCTGAGTTGTTCTCGCCGTCGGTAAGGAGTATGAGAACTTTCGACTTCGAATTTTTAAGCAGGCGGAAGCGGTTGGTGCTCATGGCTATGGCCGAGCCTATCGCCGTGCTGCTTTCGTCTATGATTCCTATTTCAAGGCGTTCAAGGTTCTTCAACAGCCAGTCATGGTCCAGCGTTATGGGAGAGACCAGGAAGGGGTTGCCCGCAAAAGCCACCATGCCTATCCTGTCATTGGGACGCTTTTTTATGAACTTCTTTACGACGTTTTTGACGGCGTCAAGGCGCGTGAGGATGTCATAGTCTCCGGTGCTGAAATCCAGCGCGGACATGGAGCCGGAAACGTCGACCGCCAGCACGATGTCTATCCCGCTTTCCTCGCGCTGGCTGTAGCCGGAGCCCACGCGCGGACGCGCAAGTGCTACTATTATCAGCGCAAGGATAAGCAGTCTTAAAAAGAAAAACAGGCCGCCTGCGCCCATGCGGCGCCTGGCGCCTGCGGCTTTTGCGACGGCCACGCTTGAAAAAAGCACCGTGCCGCCGCGCCCGCGCATGGACTTTAAAAAGGCCAGAACGGGCAGCGAGAGGAGCAGCCAGAGCAGGGCGGGGTTTGCGAATTCGACGTTCATTTGCCCTTATGCGCCTCCGCGCGCTTTTTGTTGTCGGATTCTATGAAGGCCTCCGCCGCCGCGTAAAGCTCTTCGCGCTCCGCCGAAAGAAAGTCATGCCGCGCGAATTTGGCCATGTCGGCAAGCCTTAGGATTTTTTCCAGAAAAGAGCGCGCTTCGGCGTCAAAAACATTTTCGAGAGAGGCGAGTTCAAGAAACTCATACGTTGTGCGCTCCGGCGCGGGAATTCTGTAAATTGATGAAATGTACCCGCGCACCGCGCCGCTTATGCATAGCGCGTAGGCTTTGGCGTTATCATCGTCCGCAGCCCTTGCCTTATGAAGCTCCGCCGTAGCGATTTCGTACGGAGTTGGAAGCGGAGCCTTTGTGCGCCTCAATATGAAAAAGAGGGCGGCCGCAGCCAGGAACGCGGAGCCTGTCAAAATGTATACGCCGTTGTTTTCCCAGAACGTTGCCGAGATTTTTCCGACAGGTTCGGAAATTTCCGGAAAGACTATCTGCGCGCGCGCAGGAAGCGCAAGGCCGGCCGACGACGAAAAGAAAGCCGCAAAGAAAAACCTTTTCATGCTATGCGCGCCTCCCCCTGCGTCTCTCAAAAAACTTCTTCAGTTCCGTTATGAAGGGCGCGTTGGTGTACAGTTCCACGAAATCCACGCCTATGCGCGCCATGGATTTTTTGAGCGCGCCTTTGCGTTCGGCATTCATCCTTTCATAGGCTTCGCGCACGCTTTTTTTTGAGGAGTCTATCCTTAGCACTTCGCCCGTTTCGGAATCTTCAAGGCTGATTATGCCGACCTTGGGCAGGCGCGCCTCGCGCTCGTCCGCAATGCCCAGGCAGACGAGGTCGTGCCTTCTGTTGGTGAGGTCCAAGGCGCGCATCACGGGGTTTTCGGAGTCGGCAATGTCTGGCAGCTTTCCACGCGCGTCCTGCAGGAAGTCGCTTATGAGAACGACTATGGCCTTGCGCTTGAGCAGCCTGTTGATTTCGTCGAGCGTGCAGGCGATGTCCGTGGCGCGGTTCTTGGGCTCAAAGAAAAGTATTTCGCGGATCAGCCTCAATATGTGCTCGCGCCCCTTGCGCGGCGGGATGAGAAGCTCTATTTTGTCCGTGAAGACCGCAAGCCCGACCTTGTCGGAATTGCGCGACGCGGAGAAGGCCAGCGTGCTTGCAACCTCCGCCGCCAGCTCGCGCTTTGAGGAATTGCCGGAGCCGAACGCGTTGCTTGCGGAAAGGTCCACCACGAGCATCATGGTGAGCTCGCGCTCCTCTCGGTAGACTTTGACGTGCGGCTTTCCCGTGCGCGCCGTGACGTTCCAGTCTATGCTGCGGATTTCGTCGCCCGGCTGGTATTCGCGGGACTCCTCAAAATCCATGCCCTGTCCCTTGAAGACGCTGTGGTATGCGCCCGCAAGCGCGTCGCTAACCTGCCTGTTGGTGCTGATTTCAATCTGCCGCACCCGCCTGAGCATCTGTGAGACTCTCTCGTCCATATCACGGAACGGCGACGGTGTTCAAAACCTTGTCGATGATGTCCTCGCTTGAAACGCCCTCGGCCTCGGCCTCGTAGCTGACTATTATCCTGTGGCGGAGAATGTCGTGAGCGATGTCCTTGATGTCCTGCGGGACGACGTAGCCGCGCCCCTGCGCGAAGGCGTGCGCCTTTGAGGCCACGCACAGCGCTATTGTGGCGCGGGGGGAGGCGCCGAACTGTATCATGCTTTCAAGGTCCAGACGGTAGTCTTTGGGGCGGCGCGTCGCAAATACGATGTCGACGATATAGTCCTTAATCTTGTCATCCAGATAAATTTCATCCACGACCTTGCGCGCCTCCAAAAGATGCTCCGGCGTGACAACGGTGTTGACGTCTATCTTCTGCTGCGTGCGCCCCATGAGGTCGAGTATCTCGCGCTCTTCGGGCTTTGAAGGATAGCCCACTTTCAGCTTGAAGATGAACCTGTCAACCTGCGCCTCGGGCAGCTGGTAGGTGCCCTCCTGGTCAATGGGGTTTTGCGTTGCAAGCACCAGAAAGGGTGAGGGCAGGGCGAAAGTTTCGCCGCCTATAGTAACCTGGCGCTCCTGCATGGCTTCGAGCAGCGCGCTCTGCACTTTTGCGGGCGCGCGGTTGATTTCGTCCGCAAGAATCAGGTTTGCAAAGATGGGGCCCTTCTGCGTAAGGAAGCCGCCCGTCTGCTGGTTGAAAATCAGCGTGCCCACGATGTCGCTTGGGAGAAGGTCCGGCGTGAACTGTATGCGGTTGAACTTCGCCTGCATGGCGTCCGAAAGCGTTTTGACTGCCAGCGTTTTTGCGAGGCCCGGCACGCCTTCCAGAAGTATGTGGCCGTTTGCGAGCATGCCTTCTATCAGGCGGTCAACGAGGTATTTTTGACCGACGATGACTTTGCCTATTTCCGACCTTAAAAGCGGAATCCAGGCCGACGCCTGTTTTACCTTTTCATTTAACGATGCAAGATTTGTACTCATGTCCTTCTGCGTTTTCCGTTGTTTGATACTAAATTTTGACAGCGCCCTTTGCGCGCCCGTTTCGTATTTGGAAATTAAAAATTCGTTTCCCCGTCATTTCTTGGGCTCTTCTTTTTTCTGAACCGGCACCATCTCGAAAAGAATGTGCGGCCTTTTGGCTATTTCCGCGTCACGCTCCCTTATTTCCTCCTCGGT
>JAVBSZ010000053.1:0-6041 GCA_031556415.1 Opitutales bacterium
AGTTCTCGCCGCCCGAAAAGAAGGCCGTATTCTCGGACGTCGTAGTGCCGGAGGCGCAGAAGGCCGAAGGTACGGTGCGCGAAACCGTCAAGGGGAGGCTTGAGGATTTCAACTGCGCCAAAACCGTGCGCATTGAGGCAATCAGGCGCAACGGAGTTTGCGACATCCTTCTGAACGGCGTGCAGTTTCTCACGGGCGCCGGCAGGGTCAACATAGAGGAGAACCTCGAACTCTACGCGTCGCACTGCGACATCGAGGTTGAAAGCCTCGAGTACGTGCCCTTCAACGAGGTGCAGCCGCGTACCGATTCCACATACAGGCGCACGACCCCGCGCAGCACAAAATCCAACAGATGACATGGTGAAAATTTCAAAATGCCTAATGCTGTCGCCAAGGACGATGGCGCTCGTTTTCGACAGGGACCTGGGCGAAGTTCCGCGCGTCTCGTTCAGGGGCGCGGGCGCCCCAAAATCCTATTCGGTGAATTTCGCGGCGAACTCCCTGGTGGCCTCAAAGGTGTGCTACTACGTGGAGAAGGGCTTTGTGCACTTCATCCTCAACGAGCAGAACTTCCCGAACATCTGCAAGGCGGGAGGGGTTGACTATTATCTGTGCGGCAACTTCAACGGCTGGCATGGCGCCATAGGCTCGTCGCGCTGGAAGCTCGCGCGCTTTCCGGATTCCCCCGTGTGGAAGGTGGCCATTCCAATGGATTTTTTCGCGGACAGGCGCAAAAAATACCTCTTCAAGTTTGCGGACAGCTCGGGCCGCTGGCTTGAGCCATTGCCGGATTCAATCAACATAACGTACGACGCCGAGGGCAATTCAAACCTGCGCTTTGACCCGAACAGGACGGGAAAAAACGCCGTGATAATAGGCTTCACGCAGGATTTTGACATATCGCTGGATATCCGCATCGGCGCGCCCGACATCACTTCGGACGAGGCTCGCGTTGACTCATCAAGGCTGTTCTTCAGGTTGGACGCCTCCGAGAAGCTCGGCGCGCGCGTGGAAAACGGCAGGACGCGCTTTGCGATGTTTTCCCCCAAGGCGCAGGCGGTTTCGCTATGCTGGATGAGGGATGAAAACTCCGCTCACAACGAGGTTGAGATGCGCAAGGTTTCTGCGACCACGTGGGCGGCGGACGTTGAAGGCAACCTTCACGGCTGCCTTTATTACTACAATATTTGCGGAGAGAATGCGGATTCCTCCACGGCCTTTGACGCGGGCGTTAAGGTTGCGGACCCCTTTGCGCGCGCAATGCTTAAAAGCGCCTCCTTCGGTTTCGTCGTTGACGATTCGCAGTCTCCAAAGCCGCGCAGGCGCTTCACGCCGCCGCATTGGCACGACCTTGTGATTGTGGAGGCGCACGTGCGCGACGTCCTCGCAAACGCGCCCGCTGAAATTTCAAGCGGGGAGCGCCTCGGTTTTGCGGGGCTTTCAAAATGGCTCAAAGACCCGGAGTGCTACCTGAGAACCTGCGGCGCAAACTGCGTGGAACTCATGCCCGTGAGCGAGTACATGTACTCGGAAAAAAGCGAATACCAGTGGGGATACATGCCCGTCAACTGGTTCTCCCCCGCGAGCGCGTACGGCACGGAACCCGCAAAAATGTCGCAGGTTCATGAATTCGCGCAGCTCGTGGAGGCCTTTCATGACGCGGGTCTGGCGGTGGTGCTCGACGTCGTCTACAACCACGTGGGGGAGCCCAACTCCCTTCTGCGGCTTGACAAAAAATACTTCTTCGAAACCGACAACGCGGGGCACCTCATAAATTTCAGCGGCTGCGGCAACGACCTGCGCGCCGGCACGCCCGTCGGGAAGAGGCTCATAATCGAGAGCCTCAAGCACCTCGTGGAAACCTACGACGTTGACGGCTTCCGTTTCGACCTCGCGGAACTCCTCGGCGTGGAAGTGCTCAAGGAGATTGAAAAGGAGCTCAAGAAAGTGAAGCCCTCAATCATCCTGATTGCGGAGCCTTGGAGCTTCAGGGGGCACATCGCCCACGCGCTCAAGGACACGGGCTTTGCGTCGTGGAACGACGGCTTCAGGGAGTTCGCAAAGGCCTACGTCATGGGCGGGGGCGACGCGCAGGGGATGAAGTACTTCCTCGGCGGCTCCATGGGCGGGCTTGCGGCCTGGCCCAGCCAGAGCGTCAATTACATAGAGAGCCATGACGATACCTGCTTCTTTGACCGCATAGCAAAAAATTACGACGAGCCTTCGGGCGACGACGTGCGCCGCTACAAGCTCGGCTACGCCTTCGCTCTTTTGAGCATGGGCATCCCCATGCTCGCCGAGGGCTTCGACATGCTACGCACAAAGCATGGGCTCAACAACACCTATCTGAACGGAGACGCCAACGCTCTCGTCTATGCGCGGGCCATGCGGCACACGGGCGTCTGCGCCTGGCTGCGCGGCCTCGTGCATTTCAGGCTTTCTTCTGACGCTGCGGCGCTCAGGCGCGCCCATCCGGTCGGCGCGGGCTATCTGCGCTTTTTCGAGGCGGATGGCTCCCACGCAATCTGCGCGCTCTTCAACGCCGACAAATCGGCGGATGCCAAGCGCGTCTTCGTCGCCTTCAACCCGTCCATTTACGAGCAGAAAATAGCGACGCCGGACTTCGATTTTGAAAGCTTCAGACAGATTGCCGACATAGACAGGCTGGACGCGCGTGGGCTTTCCTCCATGCTCGTGAAACAGGTTGGCGGTTCAATCAGCATACCCGCGCACTCCGTGTGCGTGTGGGTTGAAAAATAAGGCGCTCCATGAAAAACTTTAATAGGAGAGATTTTTTGAAGGGCGCGGCTGGTGCCGCCGCGCTTTCGGCCCTGCCGAGGTTCGCATTTTCCGCGCCTTTGCAAGGCGAGGGCAGAATCAAAGTCGCCATAGTGGGCTGCGGCAGGGGCGGCGGGATAATCGCCAAAAGCATGATGGCTGCGGACGCGGACATTTCTATATGCGCCATTGCGGACATCTTTGAGGACACGCTGGAGCCTTTCGCAAAAAATCTTTCGGACCACGCCGCCGAAAAATTCTCCGGCAACGCGGAAATTTTCAGCGTGAAAAGGGAGGGCATGTTCTCCGGCTGGGATGCTTATAAAATGGCGATTGCAAGCGGCGTTGACGCCGTGGCTTTCGCCACGCCGCCCGTCTTCCGCCCTGTGGAAGCCGCCGCCGCCGTGGCCGCGGGCAAGCACGTTTTTTTGGACAAGCCGCTCTGCGTTGACGCCGTGGGCGCGCGCTCTCTTTATGAAATTTCAAAAACGGTTTCGGAGAAAAAACTCACGGCCCTCTGCGGCACGCAGCGCAGATGGCACAGGGGCTACGTTGAAGCCGTTGAACGCGTCAAGGGCGGACAGATTGGAGACATTCTCGGCGCGCAGTGCCACTGGTTTTTTCCGCATTACGACGGCGGAGACCTCAAGCGCGAAGACCTCGACCCCGACGAAATGGAGTACCAAATCCGCAACTGGAAGGCTTTCATCTGGACTAGCGGGGACCACATTTTAGAGCAGCAGATACATTCCTTCGACGTCGTCAACTGGATAATGGGCGAAGAGCCGAAGGAAGTCATGGCGGTGGGCGGAAGGAACTTGAGCCTGCCTTTTCCAAAGTACGGCAACCGCTACAGCCACTTTGCGGCGGATTACGACTACGGCGCGAAGGGCCGTTTTCAGGCCGTGTGCAGGCAGGAGCCGAAGACGGCGGAGTACGTCCTTGAACGCGTCGTCGGCACGAAGGGAGTTTTGGAAACGAACCTTTTCGGAGCGCAGAAAATCATAGGCGAAAACCCGTGGCAGGCGCAGGCGGCGGAGTCCGACGGCAGGCTTGAGCAGTTCAGGGATTTCTTCGGCTCAATCAGGAACGCGCGCGCCGTCAACGGAATAAAGGACCTCACAGACGCCTGCCTCATGGCCATAGCCGGCCGCCTCGCCGCGTATTCCGGAAAGAAATTCAAACACCAGTGGGTGAAGGCGCGCTCAAAGGAAAACCTCCTTCCGCAGGAATTGAAGTTCGGGAAGAACTGCGTTTCACCCGTGCCCGTTGCGGGAGAATTTCAACTTATTTAAACCGTACTTGGTCTAGTTATGGCAAGGCAAAGCAGCAGGAGCCTTTGGGCGGACAAACTTTCCGGCAAGACGGCGGATTCCAACGCGCTTCTGAAAGTTAAGCCCGGCGCAAAAAAAAGCGGCAAGGCTTTGCCAACCGCGCTCAACGCGCCCGCGCAATTCGCCGGAACCGTACTCGGCATAGACCCGAGCCTGCGCGGCACGGGCCTCGCCGTCATAGAGCTCAAGCGCGGCTGCAAGCCCAAATATAAAAAGTCTCTCACCGTCAAAAATGCGCCCTCTCTCACCCTCGCCGAGTGCATAAAAAACATCTTCAACGCCGTCGACGGAATCATGTGCGAGTTTGACATAGACTGCGCCGCCATAGAGCAGTCCATCTACGTGCAGAACAACAAGGTCTCCATGCTCCTCGGCTCCGCGCGCGGCGCGGCCCTAGCCGCCGTCGCCAGAAAGGACGTCGAGGTTTTCGAATACCCGCCTCTGCGCATCAAGCAGGCCGTCGTCGGCTACGGCATGGCCAGCAAGCAGCAGGTTTCAAAGACTATGTCCGCCATGCTGGACGGCGCCCCCAACCCGTTCCCGTACGACGAGGCGGATGCGGCGGCAACCGCACTTGCCCACGCCTACACCCGTGGCAAAACTAATTCTTTTGGCGAATAGTTCCGTTTGCTTCGCGCGCATGAGAGCTCACGTACGGTCTGAGTACGCTTCGCACCCATGCGCACTTCGCAATTGCACTCGCAACTTGGTTTGCTGCGCAAATCCGCATTGGCTCGCCCCTTCGGGGTGCGGCTAAAGCCGCATGCTTACCAAAGCTTCATTTCATGAACTTTGGTAATCTCACTCTTCATCCAAAATAATTGAGTTTTACCCTGCTTTTTGCGCCTTGCCATGTATCGAAAATCATTGCGCCTTGCCGTCATTTCTTGTCTGGCGACGGCGGATGGTGAGGCGGCGCGGATTACGAAGCAACCAAGCTGCGAGTTCAATCATTGCGCCTTACCCACGCGTGTTTGTTTTTATGACGGTGCAGATTTCAAAAGAAGGCAATAAGCTGTCCGCATCTCTTAATGAATGTTGACACATTGCTTCGCTTTTGAGATGTCTGCGCTCAAAACAAATATGAAAAAGAGCGTATTGGTAATGGCGGCCGGAATGGGCAGCCGCTTCGGCGGCCTAAAGCAGCTGAGCAAATTCGGCAAAAGCGGTAAGGCGCTTTTGGATTTCGCCCTGGAAGACGCCATTGCGGCGGGCTTTGGCAAGGCCGTGTTTGTGATACGCAAGGACATCGAAAAGGATTTCCGCGCCGCGCTCTCCGGAAAGTATGAGAGCAAGATGGACGTGCGCTACGCCTTTCAGGAGCTCGGCAAGCTGCCCGAAGGTTTCGTCCCGCCCGCCGAGCGCGTTAAGCCCTGGGGCACGGGGCACGCCGTGCTCTGCGCTAAGCCCGAAATTGACGAACCCTTCCTCGCCATAAACGCCGACGACTATTACGGAAAAAGCTCCTACTCTCTCGCCGCAAAATTTCTGGACGAAGGCCTTGAAAGCACCTACGCGCTTGCGGGCTACAAATTGAGCAACACCCTTTCCGCCAACGGCGGCGTATCGCGCGGCGTTTGCGACTGCGGTGATGACTTCCTCTTAAAGGGCGTAAAAGAATACTCGGGCATTGAGCGCAAGGGAGACAAGATAGTCTCCGCCGAAGGCAGAGATTTCACGGGCGAAGAGCTTGTCAGCCTAAACTTCTGGGCCTTCCCGAAAAGCTTCATGGAAGCGCTCCGCGAATACTTCTCCTCCTTTGTGAAGGGAAACATTGCCGACATAAAAAGCGAATTCTACCTCCCCTTTGCCGTAGACCGCGCCGTCAAGGAAAGCCGCGCCGCCGTGCGCGTGCTGCCCACCGACGAAATCTGGCAGGGCGTCACTTATAAAGAGGACAAGGAAACCGTGGAGGAATTTTTGGCCAAA
>JAVBSZ010000211.1:0-5241 GCA_031556415.1 Opitutales bacterium
TTGAAAAGAACTAACTTTTTTTGCTGATGGATATGAATTTTCCATATCATTACGGATGTTCTTCATTATCCGCGTCATTTTTCTAAAAAGATAATTTGTCTCTATGTTTTTCTTTTTTCCGTTTTCAATGTGTTGTTCAGGGTAATTGATTATAAAACCACCAGAATCTGGTTCTAATCTTATTCCTTTTGTATAGTTTGATTTATCGTATCTAAAATCATTGCGATAATCCTTGTATCTGCCGCAAGGGACAACGTCCGCATCGATTCTATATGTATTTCCATTCACTTTTATAGATTTATCTCCACGCTTTACACCAATCATGAATTTTACGCGCAATTGTTTTTCTATATCATCTTTAAACTTTCTCAATGTTAAGTTGGAATCGCTAAAACCATAAATTGATTTATCTATCCCTAGTCTGTAGTCAGGCCAAAAAGTTGACTCCAGAATTGCCGCAATATCAACATCGCTATCCTCTTTTATATTTGTTCCGTTTGCATAAGACCCCTGTATGAAAATTGTTATTCTATTCTTTGCGGTATCTATCATCCGAATTGAGTATGATCCGGTTCCTTCGTATAATGGAACAATTTCTCCATCTTTGCTGTAGTCGTTCAATTCTAAGGCGTCTTGAATCATTCTTATAGCATTTTTACATTTTTCATCTTCGGTTTTACCGATAGGTTCTGCATGTTTTTTTAATTCATATTCTTTGTATTTCACTGAAAATCTTTCTGTTAGAAATTAACATATTTTTATTGCTGGTTCATTGCGCTTTTTGAGGGGTACGAGAAATTTTATCAGCGGTTTGTAAAAAAATGCGAAAATTTCAGCATCGCCAAAGGCAGAGGTAAAAAAGCTCCGGAATCGTTTGATTTGGGGCGCTAAAATCTCCGCGCCCCCGCGAGGAATCGAACCTCGATTTGGCGTTTAGGAAACGCTCGTTCTATCCGTTGAACTACGGGGGCGTGGATTAAATAGAAGTCGGCAATAAACTGTGAAAGTCTGTTTTAGTCAAGTAAGATTTTTGCCGCTGTTTCCGTACTATGTGTGCGGAGGCTTTGTTCAGGGTTATCCTCAAGCTTGACAGGGGAGGGAGCGGGGTCTAGATTTGCGCGCTAATTAACCGTGATATTAATACAGATATTAGGCAACCCCATGAAGTATTTTAAATTCTCCCTCATCGCCGCGGCCGCGGCAACACTGTTCGGATGCGCGCAGGCCGTGAGCACATCGCAGAGTTTGGAAAACTCCCGCTATGCGCTGACTCTCACAGACGGCGTCATAGAATTCTCCTCAAAGCAGGACGGCGGAACCTGGGAGATAAAGCCGGAATTCACCGTGCTTGAAACGTCGGCCAACCCCAAGACGACGATGTCGCCCGCGGGCCTTGGTGACGGCATACTTTACAACGTCGCCTCATGGGAGGCAAAGAACATCCCTGCGTCAGCCGTGCTTAAGAAAGCCGCCGCCAATGCGGACTATGTGGGAGACGGCTTTGACCAAAGCGCCCTCAAGGCCAAGGCCGACGGCCGCACGGCCAGCGTCTTCCACTCCGCCCCCAAAACGCTGATGAAAGCGAAGGCGCTTTCAATATCCGGCGGGGAAATCGTCATGGCGTTTGAGGACTCTGCGGATTTCACCCTGGGCGCGAAAATCGTGATGCCCGACGGCGATGCGGAGCCAGTTTTGCGTTTCACCTTCACGCCGAAAAAGGACGCGTACTATTCCGTCGGCTTCACGGGTTCTCCCGCCTTTTCTTTGGACGAGCTTGACGGCGTCTGGCAGCCCTTCATCTGGCAGGAGAAGCGCGTACCAAAGCAGTCTTTCATGACGCTTTCATACCACTGCACGCTGCCTTCCGCATTCGTTTCCAAAGACGGTGCAACTTTCGGCGTGGTTGCGGACACTTCGGAAATGCCGTTTTCCCCGCTGCCGGTATATGAGAGCAGCGCCTTTGGCGTGGTCCTCCGCACGGAGGACGGCAAATTCTCAAGCATGATATTCGCCCCTGCGCTGGGCATGGGGAAATCAAAAATGAAGGCGGGCGAAAGCTTTTCATTCACCGCACGCCTCTTTTCACAGAAGGGCGACATTACCGACGCCTACGAGGCCGCCGCGCGCCGCCTCTACAAAATGCGCGACTACCGCAGCAACGCCACAGGCTCCCTCAACGGCACAATCGAAAACATGACGGAGCTTGCCATGAGCAAGTACGCCTATTTTGAGGACGACAACAAGGGCTGCTCCTACGTCACCGACGCGCCCGGAACCGTCAAGAACGTCTCCGCGCTCAACCCCTACGAAATCGCCCTTCTTGCGGACAGGAAGGACGTCTTTGATAAGCGCGCCTATCCCATTTTGGAGTACCTGCTCTCCCGCGAAAAGTTCCTCTTCGCAATGGACAGGAAGCAGAAGATACAAAGCCCGTCGAGCAACCTCAACGGCCCCGCTACACCCGTGAGCGAAATGGCGGTATTTTATGGTTTGAGCAACGGCGCAAGCCCGATTTTCATGAACTACGCCAAGGAGCTTTTCCCGAAGGAGCGCATACTCAACCTCCAGGAAATTTCCGGCGGAAGCGCCTGGCAGGACGCGCTCGACATCTACATCAACGGCGGCGGGGATGACTTCCTTAAAAAGGCCGTCAAGGGTGCGGACGAATACATCGCAAAGAACATAGATTCTCCGCTTACTGAATATAAAGACCAAAGCTTTTTCTGGACTAGCTTCGCCCCGCCTTTCTCCGATTTTTACAGGCTTTACAAGGCCACGGGCGATAAAAAATATCTGGAGGCCGCGCGCCACGCGGCGAGGCTTTATTCCATGTACATCTGGATGTGCCCGCAGATTCCGAACGAAAAGGTGGTCGTCAACCCCGACGGCAAGGCGCCGTGGTACGGCTACACCAAGGGCAAGGGCTACCCGCAGATGGACGCGGAGCGCGAGGAGGTTGACGCGTGGAGGCTTTCCGAAATCGGCCTCACGCCCGAATCTTCCGGCACGATGCGCGGGCACAGGGCCATCTTCATGGCGAACTTCGCCCCGTGGTTCATGCGCATAGGCTCCGAAAGCGGGGACAAATTCCTCTGCGACATCGCCCGCAGCGCCGTCGTCGGCAGGTACTCCAACTTCCCGGGCTACCACATAAACACGGCGCGCACAACGGTGTACGAGAAGTCCGGCTACCCTCTTAAAGACGCCAAGCTCCAGAGCGTGAATTCATTCCATTACAACCACATCATGCCCATGGTCTCCATGCTGTACGACTATCTTATTTCGGACGTCGAGGTGCGCGCGGGCGGCAAGATAAGTTTCCCCTTCCGTTACATTGAGGGCTACTCCTATATGCAGAGCAATTTCTACGGGGACAGGCCCGGCGAATTCTTCGGACGCAAGAACGTCTGGCTTTGGATGCCCGCAAAGCTTCTGGAATGCAGCAGCGACGAACTCAACTACGTTTCCGCGCGCGGCGAAAACGGAGGCCTATATCTCAGCTTTGCAAACCAGTCGCGCAGGTCCATACTGGCAAAAATCACGCTGAATAAATCTCTGGTGAATTTTGAGGAGGGCGGGGAATACGAGGCCGTCTTCTACAAGAACGCGGAGGAACCCGAATCCAAAAAAGGCGTTGTGAAAAACGGCGTTTTCGAAGTCGACGTTTCCGGAATGGGTCTGACGAGTGTGGCCATAGACGCCCTCAAGGTTGCGCCCAAGTTCCAGCAGACCCTGCAGAACATCCCCGCCAATTCCGCCTGGAAGAAAGGC
Source organism: Opitutales bacterium (assembly GCA_031556415.1). GTDB lineage: Bacteria > Verrucomicrobiota > Verrucomicrobiia > Opitutales > Intestinicryptomonadaceae > CALXQW01. The sequence continues at coordinate 3,772 of JAVBSZ010000211.1, forward strand.
TTTGCCTCGCTCAAGGCGGGCAATGCCGTGGCCATGGTGCTCAATTTCGGCGCGGAGCAGACGACCGTCTTCGCCTACCTCAAAGACACCGAGGAAAGCGTGAAGGCCGCAAGGTTCACATACGGCGAGAACGGCCAGACGGTCACGCTTACGGATTCCACATACCCATACGAATTCACAGTGAAGCTTCCGGCAGGATGCAAATCTTTCAAGTTCGCCATTGAGGTTGACAGGCTGGACGGCTCAAGCGTGCGCGAAGACGCCGCCTTTGAAAAATAAATGAAGGACGAGAAGAAGAGGGTGGCCTTCCTGTCGGTCTTGGCGGCGGTATTCTTGACCGTCTTCAAGTTCGCGGTGGGGTTTGCCACGGGCAGCCTCGGCATACTTTCCGAGGCCCTCCACTCGCTGCTGGATTTTGCGGCGGCGCTCATCACGCTCTTCGCCGTCCACATGTCCGGCAAGCCTGCGGACAAAGACCACAATTTCGGCCACGGAAAAATTGAAAACCTCTCCGCGCTGATAGAAACCCTTTTGCTTCTGCTCACCTGCGCGTGGATCATCTACGAGGCCGTCAACAGGCTCGTCACCGGCGAAAACGAGATACTTGTCAACGTGTGGAGCTACGCCGTGGTGATAACGTCCATAGTGGTTGACGCCACGCGCTCGCGCGCGCTCATGCGCGCCGCAAAGAAGCACAAAAGCCAGGCGCTCGAGGCCGACGCCCTGCATTTTTCCACCGACATCTGGAGCTCCTCCGTCGTCCTCGTGGGCCTCATATTCTCCCAGTTCGGCATATTCTGGGCCGACTGCGTCGCCGCGCTCTTCGTCGCCGCCATCGTGATATGGATTTCATACCGCCTCTTCCGCCGCTCGATTTTTGCCCTCCTCGACGGCGTAAAGGACGAGGACAGGGAGCAGGTCGGCCAAATAATTTCGGGCACCTCGGGCGTCCTGCGCTTCCATTCCCTGCGCATGCGCACCGTCGGCCCCGAAGTCTTCATAGACGTCAACATACACGTCGACCCGACCCTTTCAATCGTCGAAGCCCACGACATCGCCACCCGTGTCGAGCACTCCCTGAAGAAGGTGTGCGGGTGCAATTGCACGGCATCCGTCCACGTCGAACCCGAATTCTAGGTGAGATATGCGGGCTGATACTCCGTTTGCTTCGCGCGCCCGACTGCTCACGTACGGTCTTAGTACGCTTCGCACCCATGCGCGCTTCGCAAGTCTCTCTATGCATCGAAAATCGCTGCGTCAAAGCGGGGAGCATGCAAAGATTGTTTCTCATGCCGCCTTCGGCGGCGAGCCGTACGCCTTGAGAATAAAAGAAGAACATTTCCCGCATTAAAAACTTGACGCGGCGTCAAAAAGATAAAGCATCCATGACTTCTTTTGAGCGGATATAGTTTAGTGGTAAAACCTCTGTCTTCCACACAGATGATGGCAGTTCGATTCTGCCTATCCGCA
>JAVBSZ010000046.1:0-22831 GCA_031556415.1 Opitutales bacterium
TTTGGATTCGGAAATTTTGTTGGAAACAAAATCGAATCCAAAACCGAACCGCGACCAAGCGGCGGGCGGGAACGTAGGGAGTTCGTGAAATCACCTTCACAAGTTGCGTAGCAACTTTCGTGCAGGGCTCCGCCTTGCCGCGGGTGTGGGGCGCGCAGCCCCACGAAAAGAAAGATGAGGTTTAAAACAAAAATGTGCGAAACCAGCCCCTCGCTTATCTTGAATTTCTCTTATTTTTCCAAAGCTTTGCGCATGGTGGCGGGGTCGTAATCGGGCTTTGGGGTTTTGAGTTTCATGCCTTCGAGGGCGCGGACTATGGCCTTTGAGACAAAGATGTTCCTTATGCGCTTGTCGTTGGCGGGGACTATGTGCCAGGGGGCGTGCGCTGTGGAGGTTTTGGAGACGACGGCCTCGTAGGCTTCCTGGTAGTCTTTCCAGTACTGGCGCTCTTTTACGTCGGCGGCGGAAAGCTTCCACTGCTTTTCAGGGGCGTCCAGGCGGGCGCGCAGGCGGCCGGTCTGCTCGTCCTTGCTGATGTGGAGGAAGAATTTCAGAATTTTGACGCCCTCTTCGGAGAGCATTTTTTCAAAATCGTTGATCTGTCCGTAGCGCTTTTCCCAGATTTTTTTTGGGACTAGGTTGTGCACGCGGACGGCGAGCACGTCCTCGTAATGGCTGCGGTTGAAGATGACGATTTCGCCCTTCGCAGGTGCCTGGAGGTGCACGCGCCAGAGATAGTCCCTAGAGGCCTCTATGCGGGTTGGGGCCTTGAAGCAGGCAACCCTCACTCCCTGCGGGTTGGCGTATCTGAACACGTGGGATATGGTGCCGTCCTTGCCGGCGGTATCCATGCCCTGCAGGATAATCAGAAGCCTTTCCGACGAGTTGGCGTAGAGAAGCTCCTGCAGTGCGGCGATTTTTTTACCGTGCTTTTCAATATGGGCGGCGGCCTCCTCCTTTCCGCCCTTGAAGCCGAGCGCGTCATCCGGAGAATAGTCTTTCAGTTTGAAATTTTTATGCGCCCTGGAAATTACGTTCTTATCAATTTTCATGCCTGAAAGATATTCGGCATCTTCGCAAATGACAAGCGCATAAAAAAGTCCCTCCTTAACGGAGGGACTTTTTGTGGAGGATAGCGCGCTTATCCCGCAATCTTTCCTACCATTTGAGGGCGCCAACGCCCCATGCCAGTCCGCCGCCGTAGCCGCAGATTATCGTATATTCGCCCTTCTTCGGCTTTGCGTTTTCCAAGAATTCAGCAAGGGTGATCATTGTAGACGCTCCCGCCGTGTTGCCGTATTTTTCTATGTTCTCGGGGAACTTTTCTACGGGCTCGTCAAGTATGCTCCTTATTTTTGCGATAATGTGAGTGTTTGCCTGGTGCAGGATGTAGGCGTTTATCCTGTCCTTTGAAATGGAATGCCTTGCGGTATATTCCTGCAGCAATGCGGGCGGCCGCGATGTAGCGAATTCAAAAACCGCCTTCCCGTTCATTGCGAAGAAGAAATCCTGGGCATTTGATTCGTTGATGTCCCTGATGGCAAGTTCCGAACCGCCGCCTTTTGTGGTGATATACTCGTAGCCGCTGCCGTCCGACATAAGCACGAACTCCATAAGTTCGGGGATGTCATCCCTGTCGGAATTTTTTGTGAGCAGCACCGCCGCAGCGCCGTCGCCAAAGTACGGGAAGGTTGAAAAAGAATTCCTGTCGCCAGTTTTCGACGTCGCCTCGGCGTTGATGACAAGAATGTTCCTTCTCGAGGAACCCATGAGCATGCTTCTGCCTATCTCAAGCGAATAGACGCCGTTGGGGCATGTCGTGTTCATGTCGAAGGCGAAGCAGCTTGTGGGCAGGCCCATCTTGAACTGAACGCGCGAGGCGCAGGCGGGCGAAAGCCTGTCGGGAGTGCCCGTGGCCAAAACAAGGCCGTCAATGTCAGACAGGCTCAAGCCGGACTTTTTGACGCACTTGAGGCCGACCCTCGCGGCCAAGTCTGAAAGCTGTTCGTCGGCACGCAGATGCCTGCGCGATTTTATGCCGATTTTTTCGTTTATGATTTCTATGAATTCCGGTGGGAACTGCGTCAAATCCTCGTTATAAACGATGTTCTCCGGAAACTCTGTTGCGGATGCCAATATTTTTATGTTCATTTTTGCGGTGTTTGGATTTATTTTTGCCGATTAAATTCAAGGGGAAGCCTAGGAGGCGTCTATTCTTTTCGGAAGTTTCGTGTCAAACAAAAGATAGTCCGTCCAATTTGTAGGCGCAATTATGCACATCATAAACACGGACCGCGACAGCATCCAGGAAACGAAATACATGTAAACCAGATTCAGGACGGTTATGGGGTCTATGAGCGTCTGGATTATCCCCCTGCCGGAGAACGCCGCAAAATCAACCCCGAATACGTTAAAAACCATATAATTGAAAAAGCTTATGAACATTATATGCAAAATGTATATGTTCAGAGAAGCCGAGCCTATGTCGGTGAATGTGGCGATGTTTCTTCCCGGAAACACGCAGATTATGCCCATCAGCGCGATGACCCCGCAGACGATGTGCGAGACCGTCAGCAGGAACAAGTCTGTTATGATGACCCCGAAAGAAAAAGTTCCGTTCGCGAAAAGAAAGGTTACTATCACAAGCAGGGCGCCGTAAAAATACTTCCAGTTCGAGTAGCGCATATCCACAATCTTTTTCCAGTCCAACGCGAGGCCGAGCATGTAGAAAGGGAAGAATTTCACGCTGTTGATGAAGTTGTACCAGTCTGATATTTTTCCAACGGGGTCCTGGATTATTTTGAAATGGGGCAGCAAATCCAAGACCAGCAGGACGAGAACGGACCCGACAATGGAAAGCAGAAACGGATGCCTCGTCTTTAGAAGAATCTTGCCCAGACGCACCCATACCAGCAGCGCCAGCAGATACCACAGAATTCCCACGTTGTTTTTAAAAAGGAAGAAGTCTATGATGTTGTCCGGCGAATCGAACACGAACGCGTCCCTGAACAGGTTTCGCGACGTGAACGGAATTACATAGTGGGCGAATATGAATATGGAGAAGATTTTCTTAGAAAAGCTCCCGAGGTTCACCGACTTGGTGGAATAGCCCGACGCAAACGCGAATATGGGCATCATCAGCGCAATCGCGAAATAGGAAATGCTCTGCGATGCCGAATGCCATACGAACAAAAGCAAAATGGAAAACGCCTTCAGGTTTTCCATCAGGAACAAATCCTTGGGACTGTAATAAGAAGGAGGCTTTTTCACACTTCCTTGCAATGTGCGTACGCCGTTTCGGCAATCAGCTCAATGAAACGAGCATATCGGCAAAATCGCCAAGGCTCATCGGGAGTATCGCAATCGACATGTTCTTGGGAAGCGTGCTCGCCGCAGGTCCCAAATTTTTCTTGAGCGCGATCTGAAAGTCTACAATGGCCATAGAGTCCAGCCTCGGGATGTCCACGAATTTTGTTTCGCTCGTGAGGGGCTTGCCGCCGTCGTTAAATCTTGCGAGGGTTTCAATTATCTTCTGGAGGTATTCTTCTTTTGTCATAATAGGCTGCCAGATTCATCCCTTTTGATTTCTTGTCAATATCTTTTTGCACCACAGGCGAATAACGCGTTTTTTATCCCGCTTGAAAGTCAGAAACGGGCATATTTCACGCGCCTTGTATTTATCTTGAAAAATTCAAATTTTAGGTTCCAATAGAGACTTTTATGAAATTTACATTTAACGACAGGGTCGCCTTTGTCACGGGCGCAAGCAGGGGCATAGGAAAGGAAATAGCCCTTGAGCTTGCAAAGGAGGGCTGCAAAGTGCTATGCGTAAGCAGGAAGCTGGCCGAATGCCGGCTTGTTGCCGACGAAATTAAGAGCATGGGCTTTTTCGCCGAAGCCTATGAGTGCGACGTCTCAAATTCCGCCCAGGTCAGCCAGATTGCGGACGAAGTCCTGCAGAAATACGAAAAGGTTGACATAGTGGTCAACAACGCGGGAATAGCCCGAGACAACATCATCGCCCTGATGAGCGACGAAGAATGGGCGGACGTCATCAATATCGACCTTTCCGGAGCGTTTTACGTAACGCGCGCCTTTGTGCCTATGATGATGTCAAACCGTTGGGGGCGCATAATAAACATTTCCTCGATGGCCGCAATTTACGGCACAGCAGGGCTTGCGAATTACGCGGCGGCCAAAGGCGGCATGCTGGGCATGACAAAGGCCCTCGCGTGCGAGCTGGCCTCGCGCAATATATGCGTGAACGCCGTAGCCCCGGGCCTTACGGACACCGACCTCATAAAGAACATCCCGAAGGCCGAAATAGAAAGAATCAAGCGCGACTGCGGCGGCCTTGCGACCCCGAATAACATAGCGTTTACGTGCAAATTTTTGGCCTCGGAAGAGGGCGGATACATTACCGGTCAAACTATAGAGCTTTGCGGCGGGAGGAAAATGTAATATGGGAAATCTTGAAGGCAGGGTTGCTTTTATAACGGGCGCAAGCAGGGGCCTAGGAAGACAGACGGCTATAACGCTCGCGCAGGACGGCTGCAAGGTCTTATGCGTCAGCCGCAATCTGCAGGCGTGCGAAAAGGTCGCCGAAGAGATACGCGGCATGGGCCTTTCGGCCTTCGCCTACGACTGCGACGTTGCGGATTTTGACTCCGTCAACGCGTGCGCCAAAAAGGTTTTGGAAGACCACGGCAAGGTTGACATAGTGATAAACAACGCCGGCATAGTCTCCGACAAAGTATTCTGGATTATGACGCCCGACGCGTGGAGCAAGGTTTTGGACACGAACATTACGGGCTGCTTTTACGTAATCAGGGCGTTTGCAAAATCCATGATAAGAAACGACTGGGGCCGCATAATAAATATCGGCTCCGTAGCCGGATTGATAGGCAACCCGGGGCAGGCGAACTATTCCTCCGCAAAAGCCGCATTGACGGGCCTTTCAAAGGCCATCACCCGCGAACTGTACGGGCAGAATATAACCGTCAACACCGTGGCGCCCGGCTACCTTGACAACGAGCTGATAAACAACGAACTTTCGAAAGCGATTATAGAAAGCATTGAAAGGCAGATTCCCTTCAAGCGGTTGGGCACCAACACGGAGGTGGCGAACACCTGCCTTTTCCTCTGCCAGGAAGAGGCCAACTACATCAAGGGTACGACTATTTCCGTTGACGGCGGCCTCGGCCTTCAAGCCCTGTAATCATCGCGCCTGCGGACGCCCCGGAACGCGCCTTGCGAGCGCATGGCAATAACCGTCCCATCCGGTTTCCGGTTTTGCGCCGCGCTCAAGACATCGCTGAATGCTTTTGGGCTATCGCGTCCGCGAGCGCCCTGAGCTTTTCAAAGTCGGCCTCCTGCGGTTTGCCCTTTGCAATGACGGGCTCTACGAGCTCCATCTTGAGCGGCGCAAGAATGGTCTGCAAAAGCGAAGTCAGATTGCCCCCCCAGCCGTAAGAGCCGACTATGGAGCAGAATTTCGCCTTGGGCCGCAGAATGCTTGCAAGGTGCGCCGCATACACCGCGCGCGGATGCGGGCCGGCAAGCACCATGGATACGCCGACAACAATCGTAGCGGCGTCCAAAATTTCCATGGCAAGCTCGCCCTCGTCCGCTTCGGAAAGGTCTATGGTCTTCACCTCCACGCCGCGGACCGTCAGCTCATGCGCGAGGAAATCGACCATGATTTTCACGCTCTCGTACATCGAGACGAAGGGACTAACAACCGTGTTGCGCGGCAGCGGGCTTGTCCAATCCTCATAAGCGTCGGTTATGAAAGACGGGTCTTTGTAAACCGGCCCGTGGCTCGGCAAAATCATTTCCGGCGCAAGCCGCTTTACGGCCTGCACGTACTTGGCCGCAAAATTCCTGAACGGCATCATGATTTCCGCAAAGTAGCGCTTGGCGGCGAGCAGCAGGCTTTTGGAATGGTCTGCGAACATTCCGTTGTGCGTGTAGTGCGCGCCGAAAAGGTCGCAAGTGCACAGCAGATTGTCCTCGACGATGAAGGTCATCATGGTGTCGGGCCAGTGCACCCAGGGGGTGAGCATGAATTTGAGCGTCTTGCCGCCCAGTTCAAGGGTGTCGCCCTCGGCGACGGTGATAAAATCGCCTTCCGCCGCGTGCAGGAAGTTTATTATGTTCTCCTTGCACTTCTGGTTGGTGACGATTTTGAGCCCCGCGTACTTCTCAAGCAGCATGGGCAGGGAGCCGGAGTGGTCCTGCTCGGCATGGTTGGCTATCACATAGTCGAGCCTATTCACGCCCATTTCATCGAGCCACGCGAGGAGCTCCGCGCATTTTTTGGGATATACCGCGTCTATCAGCGCTGTCTTCTGCGCGCCTTTGACGAGGTACGAATTGTACGTGGTTCCCTCGGGAAGCGGCACGAGCTGGTCAAAGAGCTTGCGCTCCTTGTCCCTTGCTATGTGGCAGAACACGCCGTCTTTTATCATTCCATCAGCCATCTAAATTTTCTCCGTATATGTTAAATCAGTTTCAAAAAGCGACGCATTTTTGCGCCGCGCAGAGTTTGCATCCATTGAACAAACTAAAAAATAGAGCTTTAGTATATATTCTATTCGCCAAAAGCGTTTGCCCAGATCTGGCGCAAGGAAAACATACGCCCATTTGGCTCAACGATTTTGGATGAAGAGCAAGGCGCGAGGGTGCGAGGCGGTAGGAGCATACTGAAGTATGTGACTAGTGCCGAGACGCCCGAAGCAACGCCGCTATTCGCCAAAAGCGTTTGCCAAATGAATTAGTCTTCCTTGACGAACTGGTCCTTGCCCACCCCGCACACCGGGCAGACCCAGCCGTCGGGTATCTGTTCAAAGGGGGTGCCGGGGTCTATCTTGCCGTCCGGGTCGCCAAGTTCCGGGTCATAAATCCATCCGCAAATTTCGCATCTGTACTTTTCCATATTTGATGTCTCCTATATTGATTGATTAGGTATGGTTGGAATTCTCCTATTTGCCCTTGAACTTGTCAAGCTGACTTGTCCAGCCGTCGTTGAGCGAGCCGCCGAAAGAGTTGAAGGGCTTTCCGCCGCCTCCGGAGGGGCGGTTTGAAAAGCCGCCGGGCCTTGCGGGCTGGCCTGGAGAGGTCTTGCGCGCGATGTCTCCGGCGCTCTGCACGCGCTTCTGCGGGTTGGTTTTCATGGAAAGCGCTATCCTCTTGCGCGCCTTGTCAACCTCCATAACACAGACATTAACTTTCTGCTGGGGTTTCACGACTTCTGAGGCGTCCTTCACAAAAGTGTCGGAAAGTTCGCTGATGTGCACGAGGCCGTCCTGGTGCACGCCGATGTCCACGAAGGCTCCGAAGGCCGTTACGTTGGTGACTATGCCGGGCAGGCGCATCCCCTCCTTGAGGTCTTCAATAGCCGAGACGCCCTCCTGGAAGGAGAATACCTCGAACTTTTCGCGCGGGTCTCGCCCGGGCTTGCCGAGTTCCTGCATGATGTCCTGCAAGGTCGGCATGCCGACGCCCTCTCCGACGTAGTTTTTAAGGCTGATTTTTCCGCGCAGAGACGCGTCTTTGACGAGGGTTGAAACGTCCGCGGAAAGGTCCTGCGCCATTTTTTCAACCAGCGCGTAGCGCTCCGGATGCACCGCGCTTTCGTCGAGCGGGTTCTTAGCGCCCTTGATTCTCAAAAAGCCCGCGGCCTGCTCAAAGGTTTTTTCGCCGAGGCCCTTGACTTTCAAAAGGTCCTTGCGCGACTTGAATGGCCCGTTCTCCTGCCTGTGGCCGACTATGTTTGCGGCGACCGTCGCATTGAGGCCGGAGACGTAGGAAAGGAGCTGCTTGCTGGCCGTATTGACCTCCACGCCGACGGAATTGACGCAGCTGATTACGACGTCGTCAAGCGTGCGCTTTAAGAGCGGCTGCGAGACGTCGTGCTGGTACTGGCCAACCCCTATAGACTGCGGGTCTATCTTCACGAGCTCCGCGAGCGGGTCCATGAGCCTGCGGCCGATGGAAACGGAGCCGCGCACGGTGATGTCCTGCGTGGGGAATTCTTCGCGCGCAATTTCGCTGGCGGAATATATGGAGGCGCCGCTCTCGTTCACCATCACGACGGGAACGCTTGCGGGAAGGCCGAGGGATTTCACGAAGCTTTCGGTTTCGCGCCCAGCCGTGCCGTTGCCTATGGCTATCGCCTCGATGTTGAAACGCGCGCAGAGGCCGAGTATTGTCTGCCTAGCCTCCTTGGCCTTGAATTCGGACTGCTCCAGATAGATGACGTCGTTGTGCTGCAAGTCTCCCTGCGCGTTGAGGCAGACCACCTTGCAGCCCGTCCTGAAGCCCGGGTCTATGGCGAGCACGTTCTTGCCGCCGAGCGGAGCCGCCATAAGCAGCTCGCGCAGATTTGATGCGAAAACCCTGACAGCCTCCTCGTCCGCGCGTTTTTTGATTTCAAGGCGCATGTGAGTTTCCGTGGAGGAGGAGAGCAGGCGCTTGTAAGAGTCTTCCACCGCCGCGCGCACTTCCTGCGCGTTCCTGCCTTTGCCCGTCACGAACATGGAGGAAAGCTTCTGCACCGCGCCCTCCTCGTCCGGCAATACGCGCATGATGAGAAAGCCTTCGGCCTCGCCCCTGCGCACGGCCAATATCCTGTGCGAGGGCGCCTTTGCGGCGGGCTCGCTCCATTCAAAATAGTCCCGGTACTTGGCTCCCTCGGTCTCCTTGCCGAACATTACTTTGCTGGACATCGTGGAAGTTTTTTCAAAGACGTCGCGCATGGCGCTCCTGGCCTCCGCGCTGTCGCTGATGTTTTCTGCGATGATGTCTCGCGCGAGTGCGAGCGCCTTCGCGGCGTCCGCAACTCCCTTTTCTTCGGAAACGTATTCTGCGGCGGCGGCGGAAGAATCATCGTCCTGGTTTTTGAAAAGCAGGTCCGCAAGCGGCTCAACGCCCTTCTCGCGCGCTATCATGCCGCGAGTGCGGCGCTTGGGCCTGAAAGGCTGGTAGATGTCTTCAAGCGACGTCAATGTCTCCGCCGCGTCTATGGCTTTTTCCAGTTCCGGCGTGAGAAGGCTGCGCTCCTTCAAAGAATCCTTGATTGATTTTCTGCGCGCGTCTATGGCCGAGAGGCGCTCAAGCTCGTCGCGTATCAGGGTTATCTGGACTTCGTCGAGCGTGCCGGTGGCCTCCTTTCTGTAGCGGGCTATGAAGGGGACCGTTGCGCCCTCCTCAAGTAGCTTCGCCACGGCCATGACGCCCACGACGGGCAGATTGTTGTCTTTGGAAATTTTTAAAACATGCTCTTCGTTCATTCTTCTTTTATCAAACCCTCACAAATATTATTCAAGATTATTTCCGGTTTTCGCAGCCTCAACGGCGTCTTTCACCTTTTTGGAAAAGCTCTCGTAAGTGTCGTCGGCCTCGGGCAGCATGGCGGGCAGGTATTCTACGCCTATTTTCGCGCCGAACTTGGGCAGGCTGCCGCGCCCCTTCAAAGCCTCGAAGGCGCCGCTGATTACCGTGGGCACGACGGGCACGCCAAGCTCCTTGGAAAGTATCGCGAAAGACTGCTTGAATTCCGCAATCGCGCCGTCGCGCGTGCGCGTGCCCTCGGGGAATATTATCACGCTGCAGCCCTTTGAAAGCACCTGTGCGAGCTTCTGGAGGCTCTCGCGCACGTTGTCGTTGATGTCCATTATTATCACGTTGCTGCGGCCCGCGTAGAAGCGGATGAGGCCGCTGCGTATCATGCTGCGCACCTTGGCGAAGAAATATGTTTTGTACAGCTTCGTTTTGGAGAACGGGAAGGCGGCGAAAATACCGTCCATGTAAGACTCGTGGTTGGGGGCGATGATAACGGGCCCAGACGCCGGAACGTTCTCAAAGCCCTTGACGTCTATCCTGTAGAAGAGCCGCGCCGCCGTCCTGAAAAATATTATGGAGACGAAGTGGAAGAAGTTCGTCTTGGGCAGCCTCACGCCGGTGTGGGATTTTATAATCTCCTTCCACGTGACGGCCTTTGAGGTGTGCGAGTCTTCGTCCAGGCGCTCCTTTGTGACGAATTCCGAAAGCGCGCGCAGGGTGGAATATTTTTCAAAATCCGCCTCCGACACGTCCACGGAATAGTTCTCCTTTATGTGGCACTGCAGGGAGATTTTGCCGAGGGAGTCCAACCCCAAATCCATCTCAATATGCGCGTCTGGCATGACGGGAACGGGAATCTGCGAGGAGACGAGGCTCTTGAGCTCCCTGTAGATTTTGTCCTCCGGCTCCGGCTTGAGCGGCTGGTCCCCCTTCACCTCCTCCTTGATGCTTTCAAGGTACGCGGGCAGATGGAAGCGCTTGAGCTTGCCCACGCGCGTGCGCGGCAACTCCTTGGCGGTCGCCACAAACCTGATTATGCGCTTGTACGACGCCGACGAGCGGTTGTAGGGAAGTATGACGTGGTCGCGCACGTGGGCCTGCAGCGCGACGTCGTCCATGGAGGCCACGAAGGCGGGCTTAAAGCAGATTATCGCCTGCAGGATGTCTTCATACATGGTCACGCCCACTTCCAGAATCTCGGGACTCAGGGATTTTATGTGCGCCTCAAGTTCGGAAGGGTCTATGTTTTTTCCGTTCTGCAGAACGATTATTTCCTTGCGGCGGCCCGTGATGAAGAGGAAGCCGTCGTCGTCAAAGTGGCCTATGTCTCCCGTGTAGAGCCAGCCGTTGCGGATTGAAAGCGCGGTTTCCTCGGGCTTGCCGAAGTAGCCTTCCGTAACGTTGTCCCCGCGCACGGCCACTTCGCCGTCCACAATGCGCACTTCCATGCCGGTGATGGGTTTGCCGGAGGAGCCTATCTTCACCCAGTCGGGGCGCGGGAAGGTGATTATGGGGGCGCATTCCGTCATGCCGTAGCCCTCAAAAATTGAAAAGCCCATCGCGGCCATGTCCGCCCAGACGTCCTTGTTGAGCGCGGCGCCGCCCGTTATCCAGAACTTCACCTTGCCGCCGAAGCGCCTGTGTATGGAGCCGAAAATCAGTCGAGAAAGCCTCTTGCTGCCGACGGTTTTTGCGAAGAAAAGAAGCCCCTTGAGAATCTTCGAGGCGTTGATTTTTTCTTTGATGTTCGCGTGTATGAGCTCATAAAAACGCGGCACGCCCACTATCATCGTGGCGGGATGCTCGCGAAGTATCGCCGAGATGTCGGTGACCGCGAGGGATTTTGCAAATATCATCGTACCGCCCACGAACATGGGGCCTATGACGGTCCCCATCAGCGGCAGGATGTGGTGGAAAGGCAGCATGATTAACACGCGCATGAACTCGTAGTAATAGCCCGCCTCAGCCACGCTCTCAACGTTCGCGCGGAGGTTTTTAAAGGAGAGCATCACGCCCTTGGGGCTGCCCGTGGTGCCGGAAGTGTAGACTATGACGGCCATGTCCTCCTCCTCGCGCTCCAAGGAAAAATCCACGCCGGAATTGGTGGCGGCGGTGCTGATTACGGACGAAAGCAGGATGACCTGCGGCTTGTTCTCGAACTTTTCCACGACCTTTTTTACGGTCTCCAGACGGCCCTCGTCGGTGAAGACGACCTCCGGGAAACAGTCCCGCAAAATGTATTCCAGCTCGTCCTCATTGAGCTTTGCGTCAACGGGGACGGCGCAGGCCCCGCCCTTCCAGACGGCATAAAACGCCACGACCCATTCGGGGGAATTTTCCGCGAAGATCGCCGCGCGGACGAGGTTTTGGGGTATCCTTTTCGCGGCGGCGTCGACAAAGCCGAGCAGGTCGGAATATGAATACTTGTAGGTGGTCCCTAAAAACGCAGGGGCCGAATGCATTTTCAATAAGCTGACTTTCATAAATACATTTTGATTAAAAACCCACTTGTAGCTGAACGATCGTCCAATTTCGAGCAAAAAATTCCGCCTGCTAAGCAACGACTTTTGACCCACCGCCAAAGGCGGCATTTTCATTGCTTATCCAACTCACGCGCTTAAAGCGCGTCTTGCGACTCACCGCCAAAGGCGGCATCAGAAAGGCGCAATTAACTGAATTGGCGTGAGGTTGGATGCAGAAGCAGGCGCAAGGATGCGAGGCGGTAGGAGTGGACATTAAGTCCATGACTAGTGCCGAGACGTCCGCAGCAACGAACTTCTGCGCCAACCTCACTTGCCGAAGGCGCGGTAGCGCATCACGAGCGGCGCCATCACGCGGTAAATATTCTTGCCGTCGCGGGCTTCGCCCATGACGAGGAGGACGTCCTCGATGGTGGTGGAGAGGTTTTGGGGGACAGTGCAGGCGACGGGGGCGGTGGTTTCGTCGGGCTTCACGACGACCTCCTTTATGGACATGCCGGGGCAGGAGCGCAGGAGCTTGATGCGGACGGGAAGCTTGAAGCCGTCTTCGCGGATGACTTTGACTTCGAAGGTGTGGGTGCCGCCGGCCTGGAGGTTGAAGGGCATATCGGGGAGCTCTCCCCACTCCACTTTGAAGGGCGCGCGCGGGGTGACGGATATGCTGATTTTATCTACGGGTACGCTGTGAAAGTAGAAGAAGGCCTGCATGAGCTCCTCCGAGGCCTGCACGGGGCGGACGGCCTTTTTGCCGTCTATGACGGCGGAGGCGGTGAACTGCGGGTTAAAAGCGTCCATGGGCACGTCCGCGGAGGCTATGAGTTTGAGGATGCCGGAATTTTTCCCCTTCTCAACCACGCAGGGCTCCGCGGTGTAGCCTTTCGGAATCTGCGAGGCCTCGACGGTGATGTCGCCCTCAAAGCCGCCGGTGCGGAACACTAGGACCTTCAGCGGGAGGTAGTCTCCCTGCGCTATCTGCGGGTTGTCGGGCGTGGCGCGCACGCGGAAGTCGGGCTTCGGAAAATCTATTTTCAGCCTGTACACGTAGTCAAACCCGCCGCGGCTCTGGGCGTCCTCAACCTTAACGAGATACTCGCCCTTGTCTCGGAAACGCATCTGTATGCGGGAGTCGGCATGGTGGGTGATGAGGCCGAAAGACGCGTCCTCATAGTCGTCGTTGGAATTGAGAAGCGAAGTGCCCTCCGGGTTGTAGACGGAAATTTTCGTGTCGATTGCGGAGCCCAAACGCCGCGCCATGGTTTCAAAGACGAGCACCGTGTTGGGCTCTTCAACCTTCACCCTCACCCAGTCAACGGAGCGCGATTTTTTTATGCGGCCGTTGACTACGGCAGGCGGAATCACGCAGTCTCCAAGGGGCGGGATTTCGTCGGAATTGTCGCGGATTGTTTCGGGGCTGTCGTCCACGTCGAACTTCACGAGGTTTGAAAACAGCTTGCCGTTTTTCACGCCGAAATCCTTGATGACGGGCGCGCCCTCCTTGTTGGAGATGACCGCCTTTTTTGACTGCAAATTCACGCCCTGTATCATCACTTCCGTGTTTTTGCCGCGCTGCCCGCCGTTGGGGAATATGGCGTCAATGAAGGGGAGTTCTCCCACGCGCAGGCGGTAGACGAAATCGTCCCTCCCGCGGAACATGGCGTCTTTGAGTTCCGCGTAATAGTAGCCCGTCTTCTGCACGTTGAAAATCATGACGGGGTCCGGCGAAATTTTGTAGTCGTCCACGTACGACACCATCCTGCCGTCCTCGTCGTAAAGCGTCAGCGAGGGCTGGAACCAGCCGGGCACGGCGTCGGGTATGTAAGGCTTTATTTCGCGCGCAAAGCACTGCAGAACTATGGTCTGCCCCTTGTTGAATTTGAAGCGGAAGAAGTCCTTGTCGGCCTCGTAAATCTGGCCGTTGATGCAGACGGGAAGGGAGTGTATCTGCTGGGCGTCCGCAAGAGTTTCATTGGGGTCCTTCTCGGAAATTTCGTCAATCTCACCCACAAAAAACCTGAACCTGTTCGACGCGCCGTCCGGGCTTATCAGGCGCAGGTCGCGCATTCCGACTGCGGCGTCGGCGTCTATGGTGAATTCCACCCATATCCACTTCATGCCCTTGGCCTCGTCTCGCTTTGCCGCCGCCGCAGTGCGCTCGGCGGACATCTCCGTGACCTTCTCAATTTCCACTTTCACGCCGCCGCCGCTTACGACCGCGCCCGTGACGCTCTCGGCCTCAAGCGCGCCGATGAAGGCGCCGAACTTCGTCCCCTGCTTCCCGCCCGCGGGGGAGACGAACATCACCGTGGCCTTGCCGAAGAGTCCGCAGCATGCAAAACATAATGAAATTAAAGTGAAGATTTTTTTCACGGCTTTTGGCTTTCCTTTTTGGATTCCGCAACGGGTTCGCTTTTCTTTTGTGCGGCGGATTTTTTTGCGTCTTCTTTCTTGGTTTCCGTTTTCTTCACCGCTTCTTTTTTTGTTTCAGCCTTTTTCGGCGCTTCTGCCTTTTTCTCCTCCTTCTTTGGCGGCCAGACGGTGGGTTTTGTCGGCTTTTCAAAGGTCAGCGCGCTCTTCATGAATATGGGTATCATGGAGGCGTCGCGGAAGGCTTTTTCCTTGTCGGCCTCCGGAGCGCGGTCGTTGTGCATTTTCCAGGAAAAAATCTTCGGGTCCGAGGAATCGCAATAGACTTCCTTGACGAGGCTCGCCCATTTTTTTGCGTCGGAAGAGAGGATGCAGATGAAGGCCGTGGGCGTCCAGCCGTCTCGCCGCCAGATGAATATCCTGCCGTCGTCGCCGCCAGCAACGTAGCAGTTTTCGTTTATGACGTCCACGCTCCAAAGCCATGTTTTGTACGCGCCGCAGTCCATATTCTGCGTGCTTTCGCCCTCGCGCAGTTCCAGTTCCAGCGAATCCCAAAACGGCCTGTTTGCGCCGCGCAGATGGTATGACATCATGCTGCCGCCGCCGCCCGCAACAAGGATTCTGAAGCTGACAGGGTCAAAGGCCAGAGCCTGCGGCTTCCTGTCGCGCAGGGCTGTCATCCTGCGCAAACCCTCCTCAAAAGACTCCGAAACAAAGCACTCCTGCATGTCGTCATAGGCCGCGGAAATTACGCCCGCGTCTTTCGGGGCGAAGGCCACGCCGCGCACCACGCCGCCCGCTGAAAAAATCTTCTTTGCGCTTTTGAAGAGGTCGGCCTTTTCGCAAAGCTCTATGGACGAATCAGCAAAGCCCGCGAGCATCTTTTGGGAGTCCGAAGAAAAAGCCACGGCGGTCAGGCGTCTTGGCGCTCGGTTCTCCTTCCAGAGGATTTTTTTCTTTTCGATGTCATACAAAATCATGGTGCCGTCGAACGCGCCCGCGCAGAGGAATTTTCCGTCGGGACTGATGGCGAGCGCGTAAAAGCTGTCCTTGGCCTCGGCCAACTTTTCAACCTTGCCCTTCGAGATTTTCAGGACAAAGCCGCTGATGCCGGGAACGCCCGTTGCGGCGTAGAGAGACGCGTCATCACCAACGCCGAAGCGCAGGAAATTCACGCCCCCGCCTATCTGCTCACCCTCAAGCGCCCATAGCGGGCGCAGCGTTTCAACATCCCAGACGCTCACGCATGAACGCATCCCCGCCGCCACGGCGTACTTCCCGCCCTGTTTCCCCGCGGCAACAGCCGTCACGGGGCCGACATCCTCAAAGCGCTGAACGTACACCTCGCGCGCCCAGGGGATTCTTTCAAGCTGCGGCTCCTTCACAATGGGTATGAGGAAGCTCTCCAGCGCGAAAGCGTTCAGCGCGGAGATGAAAATCAAAACGACTGCGGAATATTTTAAAAACATTGGAATAGGCTCATACTTTCATGATTTCAGTCAGCAGGCCGCCAGTCGGGTAGAGCTTGATTTCCGGCGGCGTGATGTAGGCCGCACAGCCCAGTGGATGCGGAAGCCTCTGCGTGCTGTCAACGCCCGCGAGCTTGTAGAGCGATGCGCTGAAATCCCACGGATATATGGGGCGTTCGGTAACCTGCATCCCGTTTTTGTCGGTGGCGCCCACCACGTGCCCGCCAACGAAGCCGCCGCCAGCCACTATCCAAGAACCCGCGTCTCCGTAATGGTTGCGCCCGCCGAACCAGGGCGCGGCGTACATGATGCGCGGGGTGCGGCTGAATTCGCCCCCGCATATCACCATGGTGCTGTCTAACATTCCGCGTTCATGCAGGTCTTCAATGAGGGCCGCAACGGCCTGGTCAAGCGGCGGCAGCAGCCTCTCCATCGCCTCAAAATGCTTTTTATGAGTGTCCCATCCGCCCCAGTTGACGAGGACGAAAGTTGCCCCCGCCTCCGCAAGCCTGCGCGCAAGTATGAGCTGCTGCGCGTTGGAATTTTTTCCGTATTTTTCGCGCAGCTCCCTGGGTTCCTTCGACAAATCAAAAGCCTCCTTGCCCTTGCCCATCAGGATAGAATAGGCCTGCTGGCGGAAGGAGTCCATCTCCTCTATCTCCGGAGAAAGCTTTGCGTCAACGTCGTCGAGCGCCTTCAAAAGCTCCCTACGGTTCGCTATTTTTTTGACGCTTTCCGCCTCAACTTTGGCATCCTGCACCGCGGCGTCCACGTTCAAATCCCGCCCGCTGACCACGCCGCTTGCGGAAAAGCTCTTCCCCTGCGGGCCGAGGAAGCCGGACTCCTCAAAGCGGCCAAGCGGATTCATCACGGTGATGTACGGCGGCACGCTCGCGCCCTTGTTGGGCCCGCGCATGGTGCTGATGACGCTCCCCAGATTGGGGTACACGAGCTCCCCGCCCACTGGTATGCCCGTCTGCATGAGGTAGGTGGCCGTCTCATGCGCGTAGACGTTGTGGCTGATGCTGCGCAGAACGGAGTATTTATCGGCATGCTTGGCCATATTCACAAACTTCTGCGCAAGCCTTATGCCGTCCACGTTCGTGGCGACGGGCGCGGCGTAGGGGCCTATGATGTCGCGCGGGGCGTCGGGCTTTGGGTCGAACGTGTCTATGTGGCAGGGGCCGCCGTTGAGCCATATTTGTATTATGCACTTGGCCTTGACGGGGAGCTTGCTTGCGCCCTTGGCGGCGGCGGCTTCGGCCGCTAGGCTGGGTTCGCCCGGGTTTGCGAATGCCCTGCTTGCGAGCAGGCGCGGAAGCGAGAGGCCCGCAACGCTCACCGCGCCGAACTTCAAAAAGTCCCTCCGCTTAAAATCTTTTCCGAAATAGTGTTTTTGATTCATGGCAGCCTCCTAAAATTTAAACATGAACTCCTTGGTGTTGACTATGGCCCAGGCGATGTCCTTAAGCGCGCCCTCGCCCGCGTTTGCGTTCAGATAGTCTTCCGAAATTTTCATTTCAGCCTCCGTGGGAAAGCGCGCAAGGAAGCTCAAATACACCTTCTTAACCTTCTCCCGGTTGGGCATCTTCATCCTATGCAGCGTTCCGAGGTATTCCGACTTCTGTATCTTGCCTTCAATGTCGGAAGACGAGGACATATAGAGAACCTGCGACATCGTCAAAGTGTTCTCCCTGTCGTTAAGATACGCGGAGTTGCGCGGCGGCTTGCCGAAGAGCGCGAGCAGCCCGTTTGTGACGCTGCCGTCGGTGATCTGCACGGCGCGGAAGCCTACGGGCCAGAAGGAATAAGGCTCCGGAATTATGCTTTTAAAGGCGTCGGACTGCCCCGTAACCGTCTGCACGATGTCGTTGACGCTCTCCGCATAGAGGCGCGACGGCGTGCGGTGCGAGAAGAATTTTTCATCCTCCGCGTTGAACTCATTGGCTTTGCATGAGCGCTGGTATGTTGCGGAATTCAGTATGAGTTTGAAAATGTGTTTGAGACTGTACGAGTTCTTAATGAACTCTCCCTCGAGGTACGCGAGGAGCTCGGGGTTCGTGGGCAGGTTGTTGGGCCTGATGTCGTCCGCCGGGTCTATGATGCCGCGGCCCATGAGCCAGAACCAGATGCGGTTGACGGCGGCCCTCGCAAAGTAGGGGTTGCTGGGAGACGTGAGCCATAGGGCGAAGGCCTCGCGCGGGTCCTCGTCATTCGCGATTTCCGGAACCTCGCCCGTGATGAAGGCGGGCTTTACGAAATTGCCGGATTTGTCCTTGTAGCCAGCCGCGTAGTTGACGCAGAGTATCTCCTCCTTCCACTCCTTCGTGGTCTTGAAATAGATTTTGCCGAAGAAGGCGAACATGGCGCGCGCGTTGTCAATTGTCCACGCCTCATACGGGTGCGCGTGGCATTTTACGCAGTTTAGGCGCAGCCCCATGAAGGTGAGGGCGGCGGCGTCCGCGTAATTTTCCGGCGTCTTCTCGTTCACCGCGCGGAAGAAATTCACCTGCGGCTGGCGGAAGTTCGTGCCGGTAACGGTGATGATGTCCCGCACCATGACGTCGTACGGCATTTCCTGGAGGATGGAGTTCCTTATCCAGGTGCTGTAAGCCTGCACGGCGTTGGGCCAGAGGTTGCTTGGGAACTCGCTCTTGATTCTCAGAAGGTCTCCAAGTTTCAGCGTGAGGTAGTCCACAAACTCCTCGCTCTTCAAAATGGAGTCTATCAGCTTTGCGCGCTTGTCCTTGGCGGGGGAGCGCAGGAAGGCTTCCGCGGCCTCGGCGCTGGGCAGAAAGCCCGTGGTGTCCAAATAGACGCGCTTCAGAAATTCGCTGTCTGAACACAAAGCGGAGGGCGCAATGTTCATCTGCTTGAGCTTCATATCCACAAGCTCGTCAAGCGGGGTTGCGGGCGTTTCCTTCGTTTCCGGAAGCTTCTGCGCGTAGGGAACAAAGAGGCTTATGGTTTTAAAATTGCGTATGTACGAGACGTTTAACAGTGTGTGTCCGGGCTTGAGCGCCTTAACAGTGCCGTCGGGCAGGATTTCCGCAACGCCCTTTTCGGAAGGCTTTATGGACACTTTCCCCGTAATGTCCTGCGAGGTGCCGTCCGAAAAATTCAGCTTGAACGACGGCCTTGCCGTCTGCGAAATGTCGAGGATTATCGTCTCTTCCGGCGTCTCCAGGGAAACGGGGAGGACTTTGCCGTCGAGCCTGTACTCCGCGCCGCCCTCGAGCCAGGCGAGCAGAACCGCGTACTCTTCAGACCCCTTCTTGAAGGGCGAGCCGCCGGCGTGCGCCGCCTCGCCCGAAAGCTTACGGAGAAGCAGGCTTTTCTGCGGGTATT
This sequence comes from Opitutales bacterium, assembly GCA_031556415.1. Classification (GTDB taxonomy): domain Bacteria; phylum Verrucomicrobiota; class Verrucomicrobiia; order Opitutales; family Intestinicryptomonadaceae; genus CALXQW01. The sequence goes on from JAVBSZ010000046.1 coordinate 19,007, forward strand.
TCATGTCAGCAAGCCTGCCCTTGTACTGGCGCATGATAGTGAAGTGGTCGGAAAAATTGTCCCCGCTGAAAAGCGACATCCTGAAGCCGCCCGCGCCGCCGACTGCCGCGTGGCAGGCGAGGTCCGAGCATTTGTTCTGCGCGAAGATTTTTGCGACGTCGCAGTTGTAGTCGGGAACGTTTTTTTTTGGGGCGGGTGCCGGCTGCGCGCAGAGAAGCGCAGGCAACAGCGCGGCCGCCAAGGCGCCAAGCTTTGCCGAAGTGCTGTTGAAGATTCTTGACATTTTTCCGCTTCCCCCGCAAAGGACGGCTTGCAACGGTGCAAAGCCCTCCTAAACTGCTATCATTAAATAATCCGCCGCCCCGGCATTCAAGCTTAATTTTTCCGGCGCGCGGCGCGCGGATTGGGCCGATGGGCACTTCGGGAAAGAAACTCGCCGTCTAGAACGAATGCGCTCAAAAAAATACAAAAAGGAGTTGACCGCACGCACTAACTATATATATTAAATTTCATATATTGTATGATGTAAGGCTGATAGCCTCGCTGTTCTCTTTAATCCACCCCTAATCTGCCATGAAACATATCCCCCTCTCCTCTCTCCCTAGCGTTAAAGCTTTTCTGGCACTCGGAACGCTGGTTTTGCCCGCCGCGCTTTCCGCGGGAACGTACTACTGGATAGGCCCTACGGGATCGTTGATAACGAATCAGGCGGCATTTTCCCAAAACGCCGACGGAACGGGAACGGTTAGCGACTGGGACACGACTGCGAACAATGACCTGCTTCTGGCCAACTCCGTCACGGCAAATTCCAATGTTGACGTGGGCACAGCGGCGCTGGCTCTCAACAGTTTGAAGAACACCAATACCGGGTTTACGGCGGCATCGCAAAATTGGAACTTTTACAATAGCGGAGCCAGCACTTGGTCTATCGGCAGCATTCTGCAGGATTCCCTGGGAGAGCTGCGCCTGAGGGCGCGTTCCGGACTCTCCAACACCATAGCCCTGACCGTGACGGGCAACATCGCGGTCAATAACGGCAAACTTTCGCTGGGCAACAACAGCAGCGCGTATGACGAAAACCTCAAAACCCTCACCGTAAACGGAACCGTGCATGTGGGCAGCACGTACACTGTGGACGAAGGAACCGCAACTTTTACCAAAAAGGGGGAAATCCAGATTGTCGTTTCAGACTCCGCAGCATTTGAAGGCGCCGTAACCGTTGACAACGCGGCCTTCACCATACAGAACAACACCTCCGCGAACGGACAAAGTTCCCTCTCCGCAAACCAGACAATATCGTTCAAAAGCCTGAGCATAGACAACACCTATTCGGGCTCGGTCACCTTAGGAACTTGGGCGGCCAGCGTTCCGACCTCCACCGATAACGCGGTACACCGCATCAAAAACTTCAAAGCCGGAGACCTGAGCATAACAAACGCGAACAGCACCACCAGCATAAATGCGGTAAATTTCAACGTAAATAAGGATCTTTACACGGGGGCGACGGGCACCTTTTTCTTCAGCAACGGAACAAACACCACGGACGCCCGCATGAGAATGTTCTCCACCAACATCGATATAGACAATTTTGTACTGGGGGAACAGACGCTCACAACGGTCAGCAAAATAGCCTCAATCACAAGGGGCACGGACCAGGCGGACCAGGCCATAGGCACGGTCAACATCGGCAACCTCACCGTCTATGAAAGCATCAGCGCCTTCCGCATCGGCTACTATTTCAGCACCAACAACTACTACACAAAATATGAAAGCATTGACATAGCCACCGCAAGCATAGCCAGAGACGCGCATTTTGTCGCGGACGCCATAACAATAGGCTCCCTGACCAAGGAAGACTTTAGCGGCTCCGTGTACGTCGGCGTCAACAGCGACAGCGGCGGCTTCAACCAGCGGGGCAAAACCGTCACTCTCGGCGTTGCGGGAGAGGAGGGGGCCGCCTCGACAAGCGTCAGCAGCATACACGGAGGCTCCGTGTTTCTGATTGCGGACGACGTAAAGATTAACGGCACCATCAAGTTCCAGTCTCACGGCAGCCAAACCAACTCAGTGCTTTACGCCAACGCCACCAACGAAACAAACATAGACAAGGTCCTGGTTTCCAGGGGAGACGCCACGGAGGCAAATCCGAACGGCATAAGGACGCAGGCCTACGTCAGAATGACGGGAGACGTCACCATAGGGGACGTCACGGTTGAATCGGGATTTACCGGCGGCACGAATATCCTGTATTTTAACAACGCCACCGGAACCGAACTCAGCGCGGGGCTTCTGGATATCGGCACGCTCAATATCGGAAACCTCCTCACGGTGTATTTTGGAAACACAACCAACAGGATTGGCGATGTCGATATCGGCACCGTGAACATTACGGGCGACGCAGACAGGATGATACAGGCCTACCTGAACGGTCTGGAAAACAGGGTGCATATCGGCACATACGCCCTCGGCAACGGCGTGGGCAGGCTTGAGGGGGATTCCAATTACATAATAGACTACATGAACCTCAATGGCGCCGGTTCGGGCGCCTACGTGATAAGCGGAGGCGCGAGCTTCGATATTGGCGAGCTTAATTACAACTCCTCAAACGCCACCGGCCACCGCTTTGGCGCCGACGGCAACAGGCAAACCGTCGCAATAGGCACTCTCAACCTGCGCAACACCGGCACGATGAACCTTTGGGGCTCAACAAGCGCGGCAAGCATTGAAATCACCACGGCGAACCTGTACGCCACGAACAATCTCAACATTTACGGGGAAAGCGCCATAGGGGCTTTGAATTTCTATAACAATGCCGGAACCACCACGGTCACTACTAACAGCCTCGCCACCGTGACGAGCATCCTTGTCAACAACAGCGGGGGTACGGCCCTGCTGCGCGGCAGCTTTGATGTCACTGCGGGCACCACCATTGAGGCCGGAAGGCTCATAGCCGCGGCGGGAAGCGGCGGCATAGGCGACCTCTTCCTAAAGGGCGGCTCCGTGGGCGCGGCAAAGGCGGACGCGGCAAACGCAGGCCTTTTGTATGTCAACGACTTCACCTGGTCTTCGGGAGGAACGGTGGAGATCAGCTTCTACGGGACGGACGACGGTTATTGGGACAAGCTCTTGGTCCAGGGAGACCTGCTTGAAGACGCCGCGGACGGCGGGGGCAAGCTGTATTCCATATTGGTCGCTTTCGACGGGGAGATTACTCTGGACGAAGACGCCGACTACGAAATAATAAACGTCACCGGCATCGCGGAAATCGCGGTGAGCGACGTCAAGGTTGCGGTAGAAGGCGGGGCGTACAGCGCGGTCGTCGTGGACCTCGGAGGCGGCGTCTGGGCGCTGAACTTTACGGCCATCCCCGAACCCGCGCACATTTCAGCGCTGCTCGGCGCCCTCGCCCTGCTCTTCGCTACGCGCAGAAAAAAAACGGCCAGAAAATAACTTTCCTTCGGTCGGGCAAAAAGCCTCCGGATGTTTCCGGAGGCTTTTTCGCGCTTTGAGAAGTATCGGCATTTTTAGCTTTTATTTTTTTGCGCCATAGGCTAAGTGTCTTTGTATATGAAAAAATGCGCGCCGCAAAAGCGCGCGGTGATTTGATTTTTCCAAAACGAGATGTAAACCTTATGCCCGAGAACGACGCGTCCGAACCCTTGATGGATAAAGGCTATGACCTGCACGACCTTGTCGTGCTGCTGGACGACGACCGCCTCCCGGAGATAGATTTGGAAGCCCTCAGGGCGACGAGCCCGCACACGGTGGCCCTCTTTCTTGAGCGCCTTGACGTGGACACACAGCGCGTGATTCTGCGCCGCCTCG
>JAVBSZ010000013.1:0-10230 GCA_031556415.1 Opitutales bacterium
GCCTCCTCGTCCTCCTCCTTGAGGGATTCCGTCGGCGAAATAAGGTTCTTTTTCACCATCTCTGAAATGCAGAGCTTGATGACGTTTGCGGGCAGCTTCATTTCTTTGACGAGGCTGCGCTCACTCGGCGGGACGGTACCGTCGTAAAAAGCTTCCGAGACTTTGGAGAAAATCGATAGGCAGAGAAGCTCGCGGGAGAAGAAGCTCATCTTGTCCCACACCTGCTTGCGCGAGAGGAACTCAATGTTCTGTATGGCGTAGGTCAGCTGGCTGCCCAGCAGTATCACAAACCAGAATATGTACAGGCTGAAGAGCATCACGGGCACCATAGCGAAATACCCGTAGAAGCTCTGCTGTTTCACAATGTAGCCGATGTAGACGAAGGAAAGCTTGTTGTTCAGGAGAAGGAATAGCGTGACTATCACCGCGCTTATGAAGGCGGCCTTCCACCTCACGTATGCGTGCGGCATCAACTTGTAATAGCAGGTGAGCACGCCCGCCATGGCGCCAAAACCGATGAAATAGGTGCCAAGACCCGCAAAATCCCCTATGATGGGAATATCCTTGAGCATTGAGGAAATCTGCGAGCCCGCAAGGAAGGTCATCCCGAAAAGCGCGCCCAGTGTGCCGAGCGTCATGAGCGCCCAATAGAATATGAACCTGTCCTTCCACGTCCGACCCTTGGTGACGCCCCAGATGTTGTTGAAGGCGTTCTCCATGTTCACGCAGAGGAGGAAGCAGGTTATGAATATGGTGATGGTGCCGTAAATCCCGAGGGTGCCGCTGCCCTTTGTGATGTTCTCCACAAGCGCCTTGATTTCCGGATTGACCTGCTGGGCCTTACCCTCTTCGGTCATGTTTTTCATTTCAGTCATGGCGGGCATGATGAAGGCGGCGACGTCGAGCACCTTGTCGGTCACGAACTGGTCTCCCTTGTCCTTAAACCACATGCCGGCCACGAGTATCACCAGCGCTATGACGGGGCCCATGGCGAGCAGCGTCGTGTACGAAAGAGCCGCCGACTGCACGGGTATCCTGTTTTTCAAAGTGCCGTTGACGGACGTGACGAGCACGCGCATCAGGCTCACAAAAAACGCGCGCCCCTTTGAAAGCTCCTCGCAGGAGACGTCCCAGATTTCGTGCGTCAAATATTTGGATATTTTCTTAAACATGGTTTGCGTTTTGAAAGCTTACTGGTTGTTGAAATGCTTGCGCGGGTCTTCCGCCCAGCCGAGCTTGCTGCGCAGGATGCTGAAGTGCGAGTGCTCCTTCATGCGCAGGAAGCGCAGCGGCTTTTTGTAGACGCCGATTTCAATTACGGAGCCCTTTTTCAGAACCGCGTCGTCGCGCCCGTCGGAAATCAGGACGCAGTCGCTCCCCTCGCACTGCAGGCGGATTTTGGAATCCGCACTCAAAACTAGGCTGCGGTTTGAAAGCGTGTGAGGGCAGATGGGCGTCATTATGAAGACGTTCGCGCGCGGGTGTATGATGGGCCCGCCAGCCGAAAGGTTGTAGGCGGTGGAGCCCGTCGGGGTGGAGAAAATCAGGCCGTCGGCGGAATAGTCTGCAATGAGCTCGCCGTCCACGCTCGCGCGAAGGTCTGGCAAAGTCAGCGGGGAGGCGCCCTTTATCACAAAGTCATTCAGCGCGATGTCCGGAAAATCGGGGTCAGAATCCGGAAGGCTGACTTCCAGAAGCGTGCGCTCCACAAGGCGGTTCTCGCCCGTAAGAAGCTTCAGGAAGGTCTCCTTTGAGATGTCGGTAAAATGCGCCAGAAAGCCCAGCTTGCCAAGGTTGATGCCGAAAAGCGGAATGTCGTACCGCGCGGCCGCCTTCACGCATGAAAGCACCGTGCCGTCCCCGCCTATCACGCAGCAGGCGTCCTTGCCTTCAAAGACGTCGAACGCAACGGGATAGTCCTCATGGATTTCCACGCTTATCCCGTTTTCGCGCGCGGCCTGCGCAAGGCTCTCGCCAATCACCCTGCTCTTGGGCTTGCTGCTGTTCAGAACGAAAAGAAGATTCTTAATCTTTTTCACATGCACAACTCTGCACTTTAATCTTTTGCGGGCAATTCTTTTTTGGCAAAATTTGTTTGCCAAACACCCAAATGAGGCCTGAATATCAACAATCAATATGAACACAGACGCAGACACAACACCCTATTTGTGCCTGGGCGCCGAAGAAATCAAGGCGCTCATGGCGCAGCAGCCGCCCTTCCTTTTTCTGGACGAGGCCAAACTTTACGCCGACGGCGCAACGGCGTCGTACAAAATAACGGGCGACGAATACTTCCTCGCGGGGCACTTCAAAGGCAACCCCGTCATGCCCGCGAGCATTATGATAGAGGCCCTGGGGCAGCTCGGCGTGCTCTACGTAATAGCCGCAAAGCATCCGGACCTCCCCGTGAATGCGGACAGCACAAAAGTCTTTTTCACCGCCGCTGACGACCTGCGCGCCTCCAGAATGTGCCGCCCCGGGGATTTGCTTGAGATGGAAATAAAAATCTCGCGCATCCGCCACCCGCTGTGCATGTTCAGGGGCGGGATAAAAGTCGGAGACGAACGCGCCATTTTCGCGGACAAAATCAGCCTCACTTTCGACATAAAAAGAAATGACTAAAAAAAACGTAGTTATCACCGGTCTCGGCTTCATAACGAGCATAGGCAATGACATCGAGTCGGTTTCCGACAGCCTCAAAAACCTCAAGAGCGGCATAGAGCCCTACCCCCCCTTTGCGGACCCGAAAATCCCCGTCAAGTGCCTCGGCACGGTCAAGGATTTTGACACAAAGTCCATAGACTCGGAAGACTGGACCTACCCTTCAAAATACAGCGTGAAGCGCGAGACCCTGCGCGGCTTCAGCCCGCACTGCCTCTACGCGTACTGCGCAATGAAGCAGGCCATAGAGGACGCAAAGCTTTCAGACGAGGAAGTCTCAAACCCGATGACGGGCATGTTCACCGCCTCCGCGGGTTCGACCACCTTCCTCGTTGAAAACATGAAGCGCATGGAAAAGATGGGCCCAACGCGCTGCAACCCCATGAGCATAGTTTCGTCCATAGTGGGCACGCTTTCCTACAACCTCGTTTCGGCGTACAAAATCAAGGGCGCGAGCTGCGGCTTCGCCTCGGCATGCGCCAGCAGCGCGCATGCCATGGGCTTCGCGTTTGACCAGGTTTCAAGCGGCAGGCAGGAGCGCATGTTCGTAGTCGGCGGTGAAGACGGGGACTATATGACCATACTCCCCTTCTCGGGAATGCGCGCCCTCAGCACCAACCCCGACCCCGCCACGACCTCGCGCCCGTACGACAAAAAGCGCGACGGCTTTGTGGGCACGGGCGGCGCGGCCGTAGTCGTCCTTGAAGACGAGGAAGCCGCCCTCAGGCGCGGGGCAAAAATCTACGCTCGCTTCACCGCTTGGGGACAGGGCAGCGACGGCTACAGCGTTGCCATCCCCCACCCCGAGGGCGACGGCCTTGCAACGGCCATTCTGAACGCGCTCAAAGACGCGAACCTCAAGCCCGAAGATATAGACTACATCAACACGCACGGCACTTCGACGCCCATTGGAGACACCGCCGAACTCAAAGCCATAGCCAAGGCCATGGGCGAAAAACCGCGCGCGGCGGTGAGTTCCACCAAGGCTCTCACCGGCCACGGCCTCTCCCTTGCGGGCTCAATGGAGGCGGGCTTCTGCGCCATAGCCATGGACGAGGGATTCATGCCGGGCAGCGCCAACATCACGGAATTGGACGACGCCGCAGCCGGTTTCAACATAATACAAAAGACCGTCTTCGAGCAGCCGAAGAAAATCATGTCGCTCAACAGCGGCTTCGGCGGGGCGAATACGGCTTTGATATTCGAAAAACCATAATTTGGCAAATGCTTTTCGCGCAGAAGTTCGTTACTGCGAAAAGGCCGCACTAGTCATGTATTATCTATACACTCCTACCGCGATCTTTTCTTGCGTCTGCTTCTGCATCGAGAATCATTGCGCCAAATAAGGTTTTAATCCGAAAAAAATATTAATTTTTATAAAGAGAATTAAAAAAATGATCTGGCTTTACAGGCTGGCGTTCCTGCCGTTGTTCGTTTTGAGCTTCCCCTATTACGCGTGGAGGATGCTGAAGCGCGGCGGCTATGCGAAGGACTTTTCCCACCGCTTCGGCTGCCAGGAAAACCTGCCCAAGCCTGCGGACGGCAAAAAACGGATATGGATACAGTCTGTGAGCGTGGGCGAGACGGAGGCAATCGCTCCGCTCATCAAAAAGCTGCACGGGCGCGGGGACGTCGAGCTGGTAATCACCACGACCACCAGCACCGCCTACAAAATCCTGCGCGAAAAGTACGCGCAATACTGCCTCTACTGCGGCGTCTTCCCGCTGGATTTCCTCCCCTTCAGCGCGCGCGCCTGGAAGAAAATCAAGCCGGACCTCTGCGTGCTCATGGAAAGCGAACTGTGGCCGGAGCATCTGCACCAGGCGAAGAGGCGCGGGGTGAAAGTCCTCCTCGTCAACGCGCGCCTTTCAGACAGGTCTTACCGCAGGTATTCAAGGGTCAAATTCATAGCCGCCCGCCTGCTCTCAAAGCTGGACAGAATTTTGGCATCGTCAGAAGGCGACGCGCAGCGCTTCCGCGAGCTTTGCTTAGGCAAGGTTGAAGTTTCAGCCGTAGGCAACATAAAATTCGATTCCGTTCCCGACAGGCTCTTAAGCGACGCCGAAAAGCTGCAAATGAAAAAGGATTTCGGGTTTGAAGAGAACTCCTTCGTCCTGCTCGGCTCCTCAACATGGCCGACAGAGGAGGAAATGCTCATTAGCGCGCTCAAAAAAATCCGCGAAACGGGGGCCGACGCGCGCCTGCTGCTCATCCCCCGCCACGCCGAGAGGCGCGCGGAAATCATCAGGGCGCTGGACGTTTCAAAGCTGCCCTACCGCGTGCGCACGGTTTCAAAAATCGCGGAGGCCGGCAATATGGTCTACCTTGCCGACACCACGGGAGAACTGCGCGTTCTCACGCAGATTGCGGACCTCTCCTTTGTGGGCAAAAGCCTGCCGCCCAACATGGGCGGGCAGACGCCCATAGACTGCGCGCAGCTTTGCGTGCCGCTAACCTACGGCCCGAATATGACCAATTTCAGGCTCATCTGCAAGGCGCTGGAAGAATGCGAAGGCGCTATCAAAACGCGGACGCCCGAGGAGGAAATCTCCGAACTCGTCCGCATCTCGCAAGACGCCGGAGCGCGCAAGACGCTCTCCGCAAACGCGAAGGCCTGGCACACTTCAAACCTCGGCAGCGTCCAAAAAATCTGCGACGCAATCCTGCGGGCTTTGAAGCTTTCCTGAAACTTGTTCTGACATGCCCGCAACGGGCTTGCGCATATCATCCAGCACGGTTTGGATGAAAGGTAAGGCGCAAGGAAAGCCCGCGGTGGGAGTGTACAGATAGTACATGACCAGTGCGGGCTTTTCGAAGCAACGAACTTCGGTGCGAAAAAAAACATGTAGGAATTTGGCTGGACGATTTTCGATGAAGAACGAGGCGTGCGACGCGCGCGCGGGGGCGTGGCGTACTCAAAGGTACGTGAGCAGTCGCGCGCGCGAAGCAAACGGAGTTATTCGCGAAAAGCGTCAGCCAAATCAGAGGGCGAAGAATTTCTCGAATATCCCCCGCACATCCTTCACGGTTATCGGCTTCAAAATGACGTCGTCAAAATCCTTGGCGTCAAACTGGGTGTCGGCGGTGATGGCGACGACGGGTACTTTCACGGTGGCGGAATTTTCCCGGATGTTTTTGGCGAGCTGGGCGCCGTTCATTTCGGGCATCCAGAGGTCTGTAAGGATTATTGCGGGCTTGCGGTGGCGGACGTACTCGCAGGCCTCGCGCCCGGAGAGGAAGGCGACGTAGTCTATGCCGAGCTTCTTGAGGACGGCGCCAAGAACCTTGAGGTTCATGGAGACGTCGTCAACTATCACGACGTCGCCGCTTATGCGAAAGGGCCTGCCCTGCGGTTCGGCGATGAGCCTGGGCTCCTCGGGCGCGTCATCCGCGATTTTGACATGGGGAATTTCCAGGATGAAGGTGCTGCCCTCGTCGAGCTTGCTGAATATGGTTATCTTGCCGCCCATCTGCTCCATGAGCCTGTTGGATATGGGAAGGCCGAGGCCGGAGCCCTCGAAGGCCTGGCTGCCGCGCACCTTGTCGGCTGACTGGCGCTCAAAGGGGTCGAAAATTTTTTCGAGGAAATCCTCGGCTATTCCCATTCCGCTGTCCTTCACGGAAATTTTGAGCGTTCCGGAATCTCCGCCGTCTTTCAAAAATTCCAGCCGCACGAACACGCCTCCGAGATCCGTGAACTTCACCGCGTTGCCGATGATGTTCATGAGAACCTGCTTTATACGCAGGGCGTCCAGCATGAGAGTTGGGAAGTCTTCGGGCACGTCCATTTCCAGGCCTATGTTCTTGGCCTGCGCGCGAAACTTGAATACCCGCGCAAGGTCCGTCACCATGACGCGCATGTTCACCGACTTTTTGTGGATGTCTATTCGGCCGGCCTCCAGCGTCGAGAGGTCCAGCACGTCGTTGATGAGGGTGAGCAGCGCGTTGGCGGCAAAATTTATGCTGCGCAGGTTTTCGGCGCGCTCGTCGGAAGTCAAAGACGGGTCCTGTGTGAGTTCGGAGTAGCCGATGACGGCGTTGAGCGGCGTGCGCAACTCGTGGCTCATGGTGGCGAGGAAGTAGCTCTTGGCCCTGTCCGCGGTTTTGGCGGCGTCCATCGCCTTTTCAAGCGCCCTTCCCTTCTCGTTGAATTCAGTGACGTCTATGTGGAATTCTATGACGTTCTTGACCTCCCCCGACTTGTCAAAGATGGGCTGGTGCTTCACTATCACCTCCCTGCCGAACTGCATCGCCTCAAGCTGTCCGGGCCTTCCCTCCCTGATGATTCTTTTCACCACGCAGCGCTCGTCCATGCACGGCAGGCCGCAGTAGTTCTCATAGCAGGGCTCGCGCAATATCTGCTCTACGGGCTTGCCGACCATCTTGGCCGACGCCGAATTGACGAAGAGCAGCTTTGCGTCCGCGTCGAAAAGCAGGACGGGAATGTCCAAAGACTCGAGTATCATGCGCTTTTCGGCCTCGCTCTGCTCGATTTTCTCCTGCGCCGCCCTGCGCTGTATGAAAATTTCAACTATGCTCGCCACGGAGCGCAGTATCTGCTCCTCAAACGACGTGTGGACGTGCTTTTCTCTGACGTAGTCCACGCCGATAAGGCCCACAAGCTCCGCATTCTTCCATACGCCTATTATGAGTATTGACTTTATGCCCCTGTCCGCCAGCACACCGCCTATGGCCACGGCTATGGAAGATTCGTCCGAAGAGCTGTCGTTGATTTTTATTATGCTGGACTCTTTGAAAATTTCCACGGCGCGCATAAAAGAGTCTCCATTGAGACGCAGCGGATCATCCCCCGAAATGCCTTCGGCGCACCACATGCAGTAGTTGGGAATCTCCTTCTTCTCGTAGTCTATGTTGTAAATGTAGCACCTGTCGGAACCAAGCGTGGTGCCTAGAGTATGCACGATGGCCTCAAGTATGCTGCGCTCGCTCCACGAATAGAGAAGGTACTTAAGGCACTTGTTGACGACCTGCTCGCGCTCCGCGGTGTGCTGGAGGTCCTTCTGGACTTCGAGAAGCTCGTTAATGTCAAAGCACATTCCGTAGACCAGCTTGTCGCCGTTTTCCTTGATGGCGCCCGTCTTGAAGGAGTAGAAGGTTGAGTGAACCCCGTCTATGTCAACAAGGGGTATGAACTCCTTGAATACGCGGCCGTCCGTGGGCACTTCGGAGTCTATCCTGCAAAGCTCTCCCGCGGTGACGGCGTCAAAGATGTCGTAGTCAGTCTTCGGGGTGCGGAAGAAGCTTTTGTCGCCCTTGCATATTATTTCCGTGTGGTACTTGTTGCTGAAAATATAGGCGTTGCTGTGCGTGAAATTCTTTGCGTACACGGGGCCCGGGAAGCCGTCAAGGATGTCGCGCTGCAGCTTGCTTTCGCGCGCGAGCTCCGTCTCGTCAAAAATAAGCGCGAAATAGCCGTGCGAAAACAAAGAAGTCTGCCTGTGCGCATAAACCTTGTAATAGCGCATGTTTTCAAGATCGTTGGAGCGGAAGCGGAAAGTTATAAGCTCCGAGTCCGAACGCGCATCCCGCAGTTCGGACATTTTGGAGGCGAAGAGCTCAGAATCCTTGGAATACACGAAACTTTCAACCCACGAAAAGACGGAGTCCCCCATGCGGACGAACTTCTCATCTATGAGGTTGCCGCCGAGGGCGGTCTTGAATTTCAAATCTTTTGAGAGTACAAAATAGGCCGCGCCGCCGGGGCCGAAGATGTTCAAAAAGTTCTTCCTTCTGCGCAGCAGGCTCCAGAGAAGGAATCCCAGAACGGCGGCCGCAAGCGAAACTATGGCTGTTATTATCAAGCTAAATATTCTCCTTTATTGTATATCAATCTGTAAAAATGATAACCGGAAAAGGCGCCTATTGTAAAGTATTAAATGGATGACGGTGCAAAGATTGAGCGGTAAAACTTACTTGTAATGCGCGGCTTGAAGAATGCGCGCGCGTCAGAATCCGACTCATACAGAACGGCTTTCGGCATCATAAGAACGCATGGTTTAATGGCTATTGCCCCTACTTGAATTTTACAAAAAAAGCCCACGCGATGGGAGTGCAGATTAACTACATGACTACTGTGAGGTTTTTGAAGTGATGAATTCTCTAGCCAGCATTGAAAATCAAAATTGGCGCAATGATTTGGGATGAGAAATTCGCACGCAAATCACAAAAGTTTTGCGTATGCAAAAGCTTTTGGGAAGTACGTTTGCGTTAGCAAACGCCCCAAAGGGGTGAGACGAGCACCACTGTGCGAGCGAATAGAAAGGGCCTGCGGTGGGAGTGTAGATTAACTACATGACCAGTGCGGGCCCTTTGCCGAGGCGCGATTAGGCGCCAAAAGCATTCGCCAAGTTTGACGCAGCGATTTTAGATGCAGGAGCAGGCACGAAAAAACCTCACGATAGGAGTGTAGATTAACTACATGACTACTGTGAGGTTTTTGAAGTAACAAACTCCTGCGCTAAAAGCGCAAGCCAATTACATCATGCCATCCATGCCGCCCATACCTCCGGGCATCGGGGCCGCCGGCTTTTCTTCCGGCTTGTCGGTGATCATGCATTCGGTAGTGAGCAGGAGTCCGGCGACGCTGGCGGCGTTCTGGAGGGCGCTGCGGGTGACTTTGGTCGGGTCGACAACGCCGGCCTTCATGAGGTCTTCGTATTTGCCGGTCGACACATTGTAGCCCATGGAGCCTTTGCCCTTGAGAACTTCCTTGACGACGAGGGCGCCTTCTTCGCCCGCGTTGAGGCAGAGCTGGCGCAGCGGGGCTTCGATGGCCCTGCGGACTATCGCTGCACCGACGGCTTCGTCGCCTTCGAGTACGAGCTTTTCAATGGCGGGGGCGCAGCGCAGAAGCGCCACGGATCCTCCGGCGGAAATGCCTTCTTCAACGGCCGCACGGGTTGCGTGCAGGGCGTCGTCAACGCGCGCCTTCTTCTCCTTCATTTCGGGCTCCGTAGCGGCGCCGACATTGATGACGGCAACGCCTCCCGCGAGCTTGGCCAGGCGTTCCTGGAGCTTTTCGCGGTCGTAATCCGAAGTGGTTTCGTCAATCGCCTTCCTCAGCTGCTTAACGCGCGTCTGGATGTCGGCAGCCTTGCCGCCGCCTTCAACGATGGTCGTATTTTCCTTCGTGATTGTGATGCGCTTGGCCTTGCCGAGGTCCGCAAGCTCGATATTCTCAAGCTTGATGCCGAGGTCTTCGGTGATGCAGCGCGCATTGGTGAGAATGGCGATGTCTTCGAGCATAGCCTTGCGGCGGTCGCCAAAGCCGGGGGCCTTGACCGCGCAGACGGGCAGAGAGCCGCGGAGCCTGTTGACGCCGCGGGCCGCGAGGGCGTCGCCTTCCACGTCTTCTGCGATTATCACGAAGGGCTTGCCGCTTTTTGCGACGAGCTGCAGCAGCGGAAGAAGTTCGCCGAGGTTGGAGATCTTCTTCTCGTGCACGAGCACGTAGGCGTCTTCAAACGAACACTCCATGGTGTCGGTGTTGGTGACGAAATAGGGGGAAAGGTAGCCCTTGTCGAACTGCATGCCTTCGACGACGTCGAG
>JAVBSZ010000212.1:0-10796 GCA_031556415.1 Opitutales bacterium
TGTCATGCGCGTCTTTGACCATGTCGAGCGCGAGCGGAATCTGGTGGACGTAGGAGGCCACGCGCACCAGGTCTATCGGGGAATCCGACTTCTGGAGGATGTCCTTCTTGTAGTCGCACTTTTCGGCGTCTGCCATGACGGAGATTTTGAGGTCCGTCTTGTTGTCGCCCACTATCCTGCGGATGTCGTCCTCCTTGCAGAAGCGCCAGTCTCCATAGACGTCGCGCGAGAAAATCTTGTCGCTGTTCTTGTAGCCGAACTCCATGTAATCGACCCCGCCGTCAACGCAGGCGTCGTACACTGCCTTGACGATGGCGTCGTCAAAGCGGCTGTTGTTCATCAGCCCGCCGTCGCGTATCGTGCAGTCAAGCACTTTGAGTTCCTTCCTGAAACCCACCCAGCTGTTGTGGGCGGATTTTCGTGAAGGGGATGTTTCTGTCTTATGTGTGTTCATTTTATTATTTTGTTATGATTACTTGTTATCGGTTTAAAAAGCCATAAAAAAACCCGACCGCCTTTTTGGCGCCCGGGTTCCTTTAAAGAAATGCGTGAAATGTCACTTCACGGGCGCAAGGTGATTTTTAACGTAAAAATAAAAGTTTTCGAAAAGACCCAGGGAGTCGTTGGGCCCCGGAGTGGCCTCGGGGTGGTACTGCACCGAGAAGACGGGATAGTCTTTATGGCGGAAGCCCTCCACGGAACCGTCGTTAAGGTTGATTTCCGTGATTATGCCTCCGGCCGCCAGTACGGACTCTTCATCCGCCGCAAAGCCGTGGTTTTGCGAAGTGATTGCGACAAGGCCCGTTTCAAGGTTCTTGACAGGATGGTTTCCGCCCCTGTGGCCGAATTTCATCTTGTAAGTCTTTGCGCCAATCGCGTGCGCTATGACCTGGTGGCCGAAGCATATCCCAAAGGTCGGGTACTTCTTAATGAGCGTGGCGACGGTCTTGTGCGCGTATTCGACGGCGGCGGGGTCTCCCGGGCCGTTTGAAAGGAACACGCATTCCGGAGCGAAATCAATAATCTTCTCCGCGGAGGTGTCGGCGGGGAAAACGGTGACGTCAAAACCGTAGAAGCTGAGGCGTTTGAAAATTGAACGCTTTGCGCCGAAGTCTATCGCCGCGCATTTGAAAACAGGAGTGCGCCTTTCAAGACTGAAAAGGTTTGTGCCCGTGACGGTGAATGGTTTGATGTCGAACTTCTCGGGGTCGAAATAGTACGGCTTCTTGGCGGTCACTTCCTTCACATAGTCTTTGCCGACTATGCCGTCGCCCGCTTTCGCCCTCGCCACGGCTTCCTCGTCGGAAATGTTCTCAGTGGAGATGCAGGCCTTCATCGTTCCGCAGCTACGCAGCTTCTTTGTGAGCGCGCGCGTATCCACGCCGCTTACGCAGGGGATGCCGTTTTTCTTCAGGTATTCGTCGAGCGACATTTCAGCGCGCCAGTTGCTGACCACGGGGCTCATCTCGCGTATGACGAGGCCGCAGGCCTTAACGCCGTCGGATTCCTCATCCTCGCTGTTCACGCCGTAGTTGCCCACTTCCACCGCCGTAAGCGTGAGAATCTGGCCGAAGTACGACGGATCCGTCAAAATTTCCTGGTAGCCCATCATCGACGTGTTGAACACGGCCTCTCCGAGAGAGGTTGCAACCGCGCCATGGGCCCTGCCCCTGAACACCGTTCCGTCTTCCAACGCTATTACGCCTGATTTGCTCTTGTCCATTAAAGGGCTCGTTTATGCGAAAAAGTTTTTATGTGTAAAGACTTTTTTATTTTTCAAAAAAAGTTTTGCTTCAAAAAAGTTCTATCTGGCTGTCCTTTATCGGCTCCGCGCGCAGGTTTTTCAGAAAACTTTTTCTGTGCGCCTTTGAGGCGCCGTAGACTAAAAGGCTCTGGCTGTGCTGCGCTGTGCCGTAGCCCTTGTGCTTTTCAAAACCGTACTGCGGATGGTCGAGCGCGAGCTTTTCCATGAACCTGTCGCGCGTGACTTTTGCGACGACGCTCGCTGCGGCTATGGCGAAACTTTTTGCGTCCCCCTTCACTATCGCCACATGCCTGTACGGAAGGCTTTTCACGGCCCTGCCGTCGACCAGCACTAGCGCCTTTGAGAGGTCCGCATCACCCTCGCCGAAGAGCGTCGCCGAATACGAATTTGCACGCAGGCGCAGCGCGTTCCTTTCGTCGAGGATTTTGACGGCGCGCGCCATGGCAAGCGAGGTGGCCTCTAGAATGTTGATTTTTTCTATCTCTTCAACCGAGGCGAAGGCAGCTTCAAAATCTAACTTTCCGCCCTTCTTGAGAATTTCAAAGTCTTCAAATATGGCCGCGCGCGTCTCCTCCGAAATCTGCTTTGAGTCGTTCAAAAGCGAGAGGCGTTCTGCCAAAACCTTGTCCGCAAAAAACGCGGCGGGGATGAACATGGCGGCCGCCGCCACGGGCCCCGCAAAGGCCCCCCTGCCCGCCTCGTCAACGCCGACCACTCCGGAACGCCCCATGAGATAGTCTTTGTCAAAATCCGCAAGCTGGAGGGATTTCTTCTTCATTTGGCCGCGGCAAGCGCCTCGCGCGCGGTTTTGAAGTGCATTTTTGCGAACTTCCGCAAGCCTTCCGCGCCGAATTTTTTGACGACCTTGACGGCCTGTTCCTTTACCGCGTCGCTCGAGCCCTTCAGAAGGGGTTCGCCGAATTCCGTTGAAAGCGCGCGCATTGAATGTATGTAGGTCGCCCTCGCCATGATGGAGGCTGCGGCCACAACGGGGTCTCGCTCCGCCTTGGTTTCCATCTTCAGCTCAAAATCCTTGACCTGCAGCTGGCGCTGCACGAGAGGCTGCTTTGTGAATTGGTCGAGCATGCCCCAGGGCACGCGGCGCTCCTCAAGCGCGCTTTCAATCGCGCGGGCGTGGAACCACGCAAGGAGCTTGTTGAGATTCTGTCCGAAAGATATGTACATGTCGTTGTACTTTTCCATCTTCGCGTAGCTGACCTTTATGACAACACCCTTTGTGGCCTTGATTTTCTTGGCCATGTCGAGCACCGCTACGTCGCTGGAAACCTTTTTGGATTCCTTCAAATCCTCGCTCTGCCACTTTCTGACGGCGTCCCCGTCCGCAATCACGCAGCAGGAGACCAGCGGGTCGAAAAGGTCTCCCTTGCCCGATTCGTCAACGCCCGCGTGCGCCGTGAACCATTCGGGGTGCAGCACGTCGTCATAGCCGAACTGGGCCACGCCCGTGATTTTAGGCTCAAGAACGAAGTGTATGAAGTCCTCCGTTCCCTTCCCCTGTATCACGGTCTTGCCGGACTTGTAGACGACTATGTTCACGTCCCTGCTCTTGTAGGCGAACTGCGAATAGTCAACATTGTAGGACGCCCAGAGGTTCTTATCAAGCCAGTCGTCGAGCTTTTCGGCCTGCTCCTGCGTGAGGGTGACAGTGTACAAAGTCTTGGCCTTCGGCAGGCCGTCGTCATTAAAGCTTTTCTTTTTCATCATGCTGTGTGAAGCGCGTATCAACGGCGTTCGCCGCCGCCCGGGCCTCCCTGTTTTACGCTTAAATAAGATACGCAAGCTATTTGGGCGCATCCGCAAAAGCAAGATTATACTTGCTTAATCTTGGGGCTTGGCTTCTAATCTGAAGCTCAAAAATATTGCGCAATCGGCGCAGAAGATGGATTTTTTAGGCACAGACACCTTTCTTATAGTAGTCGGCTTTTTGGCGACTTTTCTTTTTGCGGAGTGCATTATCCTTATAATAAAGGGGCACTCCATGAAGAACAAGATGGAGGCGCAGATAGACGGCATCCGCAATGACGAAAAGCTCAGGTACGAGAAGAAGCAGGCGCAGCTGGAGCTTAGCCTCAAAGAACAGGAGATAGAGCTAAAGTCGGAATACGAGGACCTGCTAAACGCGGCCAAGGGCGCGCGCAGGGAGATTGACGAGCGCCTTGAAGACCTCCGCGCGCAGAAGGCCTCTTCCGCAAAGGCGCAGGAAATTTCAGACGCCGAATACGCGAGGTACTCAAAGCTCAAGGAAGAGTACCGCGCCCGCGCAAAGGAATACGCGAACAAGCTCATTTCCCTCACAAACCTCAGCGCGGAATCCATGCGCGACGAGGCCAAAAAGGAAATCCTCAAAAAGTGCGATGAAGACCTGCTCGAATACCGCGAGGAAATCTTCAAGGCCCGCAAGTCCGAAATTGACGACGAGGCCAGGCGCATGCTTGCGGACTCCATGCAGAAGACCTGCTCAAAGTACGCGCACGAAATCACAACCTGCATAGTCAAAATACCCGACGAGGCCATGAAGGGCCGCCTCATAGGCAAGGACGGCCGCAACATCCGCTCCTTCGAAGCCGGCACGGGGACGACGCTGCTTATAGACGAAACCCCGGGCTCCGTGATGATTTCATGCTTCGAGCCCGTCCGCAGGGAGACCGCCAAAATCGCGCTTGAAACGCTGGTGGCAGACGGCCGCATAAACCCCTCCTCTATAGAGGAAGCCATAGCTTCCGCGCAGGAGGAAGTATTCAAAAACGCATCCAAATGGGGCGAAGACGCCGCCGCGGAACTCGGGCTTTCAAAGGTGCATCCGGAAATCCTCGGGCTTCTGGGCAAACTCAACCTGCATCTTTCCCTCAACCAGAACAGCCTTTCGCACAGCATAGAAACGGCGAAGCACTGCGCGCTGATCGCAACCGAACTTGGCTGCGACGCCGAAATTGCAAAGCGCGTGGGCCTGTTTCACGACATCGGCAAAGTCTATTCCGAAAATCAGGAACTTTCGCACGCGCTGGCTGCGGCAAAAATCCTCGAAGCCTGCGGGGAAAGCCCTCCAGTTGTCAACGCTGTCGGCGCACACCACGGGGAAATTGAAAAGAACGGCATTTACGCCACAATAGTGCAGATTGCCGACAGCGTGTCGTCCTCGCGCCCGGGCGCCCGCATGGATTCTTCAGACGGCTACATACAGCGCATGAAGTCCCTTGAGGAAATCGCGCGCGGGTTTGAGGGCGTGAGCAATGCTTACGCAATCCAGGCGGGGCGCGAACTGCGCGTGATAGTCTCGCCCGAGGTACTTAACGAAGTTGAAACCGCCGAGCTTCTCGCAAAAATACGTTCGGAGATTGAAAAATCCGTCAACAGTTCGGTGCCCATTAAAATCACCGTGATACGCGAACAGCGCTTCAGCGCCAACACGGGCGCTTAGCGCATTGACTCCGCGCTTGCCCCCTTGCCTCCCTCAAAGACGGCTGAGCTAATTTGCAAGAGTTCATCAGTCGGAATATGACTTAGACTCCGCTCAATTGATACGGGCGCTCATTGCCAATTTTAATCCAGAACCTGAACATCAAAAAACGCGCACCGTAAAGTGCGCGTTCCCTTAAAAAGGTTTGAAAACTTACTCCGCCTTGGGGGCTTCTTCAACAGCCGGCACTTCTTCCGCCTTTGGTGCGTAGAACTTCGAAATCGTCGAAAGCATGTAGGTATGCTCGTTCTTGCTGATTTTGCCGGAGGCCAGCAGGGAGTCAGCCTGAAGTATGGCGTAGGTCATGCCTTCAAAGGGCTTTGTACCAGGGGTCTTGGGCAGGAAGTCCGGAGTCAGCTCGGCGTCAACCGGGGACGGGAAGAGGTCTTTGTAATACCCCATGTCAACCAGGGGGCCGAATTTTATAAGGGCGCCCGAAGCGGCGGGAGAAACGTTGACAGTCTGCGGCTTGTAGCCAACCTTGGCAATCACGATTTCGTAGGAGATATCGGGGTTAAGCGTGATATTCATGGGCGTCTGGCCCTTATTGTCCCCGTTGATGTACACATCCGCGCCTTCGGGCTGGGAGGTGATTTTTACAGATTCCTGGAAGGAGTTGCAGGCGGTTGCCAGCAATGCTGCGAGGGGGAGTAGAATAAGTTTTTTCATTGTGCAATAACTAAGTTTAGAATAGTTGAAATTCAGTTAATGAATCTAGCGTGCCAAAAAAAATTGAAGCCGTCAAGAGTTTTGCTGAAAAAACCAAATAAAAATAACATTTTTATGAGCACGCCTCCTCATTTTCATCGCATAGATTTAATTTTTGCCCTTTGAGAGCATCCCGCGGAAGTCCTGAATTCTGTGGAAAGTGAGGAAATTGGCGTTGTGCTGGTTGTCGGCCTCGGCTTCCCCGTCAAAAAAAGCCGTGCGGCTGAGGAAGACTATGTCGTCGCCGTCAAAGAGCCAGTCAACGTACTGGAAGCCGTTGAGTTTGGCGTCGGGCGCCTGCAGGATGACGCGTTCAATCTTCCATGTTCCGGTAGGGTTTTCAGACGAAATCAGCGCAAGGGTGTTGCGTATCTGCCCCGTCTTGAGGGGCTGCGTCCAGAACTCCTCCGCTATTGCGTTTGAGAGAGCGTAGTATTTTTTTGAAACCTCGTCATAGCGTATTGCGAACTTTTTTGAAGAGCCCGGCAGGCGCGCAAAGTCGCCCTTGAATTCCGCCGTCTCTCCGTCGTCAGAAATTTCGACGACCGCCGCGGTGTCGTCCGCCACGCTGCCCGCGCGGAGGATGTTTCTGATTTTGCCGTCCGGCGTTTCAATCACATTGCCCTCAAGCCAGCTTGAAAACGCGCCGCTTTTCTGCGCCATTGGGAACGGGACGCTGTTTGTCTTGCGCCATGAAGACGCCTTGAGAAGGTCCGCACCGTTTTCCGCGGACATCACAAAGCTGTCGTAAAGCCCCCACTTGGCTTTGAGCGGATAAAACTCCATCGCGCGCCAGATGCGGCCCTTGGCTATGAGCATGGGCATGGGCGCGGTGTGGTAGCCCGTTTTTGGGTTTTCGTTTTTGATGAGCAGGCCGGTATTTTCGTCGGAAGGCTCCGTCCAGGTTTTGCCGGAGTCCGTACTCTTTCTGATTACACAGTCTCCGTAATTGTTGCGCGCGCCCATCAGATATAGCGCGCCCTCGTACCAAAAGAGGTTAGACCAGAACTGGTTGGTCTCCGAAATCTTCTTCCACGTTTTACCCCTGTCCTTTGAGAGGTACACGCTGGTGCGCGCGTTCGTCTTTTCGTCGGATTTCGGCCCGAAGAAGTCATGGCTTGCAACGTAGGAACCGTCGGGCAGTTCGCAAAGGCTCGGGCTGCCGATGTATTTTTCGGAAGACGCGGGGCTGTGCGCCACGACTGTTCCCGGAACCTTTGAAAAGTCCGCCGCCTGCGCGGGAGCCGAGAAGAGAATTGCGCCTGTGATGACGGCCAGCGCGGCCAATTTTGAAGTGTGTCTAGTTTTCATTTAAAATCCCGCTTTCCATGTTGCGTTGCCTGAAGTTTGTAATCCTGTGAAATGTCAGAAAGTTCGCGTCGTGCTGGTTGTGGGCCTCGCTCTCGCCGTCGTAGGCCGCCGTGCGCGAAAGCGCCACGATGTCGTCCCCGTCAAAGAGCCAGTCAATATATTGGAAGCCCCTGTAGCGGTTGTTTTGAGACTGCAGCACTATGCTTTCAACCCGCCACGCCTTGCCAAGCTTGCCGCATGATACCAGAGCGATTGTGTTGCGCATTTTTCCGTTGCGCGCCCTGCCCCTGAATTCTTCGGGTATGTAGTTTGTAAGCGCCCAGTATTTCCGCGTCTTTTCGTCGTAATGAACGGTGAATTTTTTTCCGGCACCGGGCATCCTGAAAGCGTCGTCTGGGTCCAGGGTGATTTTCTTGCCCTCTTCCGAAACCTTAATGAGGCATGACAAATCGTCGCCGCCCGAGGTGATACGGGGCATAAGAAACACCTCGCCGCTTTCGGCGTCCACCACGGCGTTGCATTCCAGCAGGTTGGCCATGGCAAAATTCGCCATCTGCACGCGTATGCAGACGCGGTTTGAGAAAGTCCACGAAGAAGCCTTGAGAAGGTCGGCGTTTTCGTCCGCAGACATGCAGACGGCGTAAAGAGGGTCTTCCCATTTTGAGCCGTACTTCTTCAATTCCAGACCGCGGTAAATGCGCCCTCCTGACTTTACAAACGGAGTCGGCGCGCAATGGAATATGAAGCCCTTTTCCGGCCGCTCTATGACGCCCGTGTTTTCGTCTGCGGGCTGCGTCCAGGTTTTCCCACCGTCTACGGACTTCCTAACGTGCATGAGTCCGGTCGCCGTATCGAGGCCGAAAATGTACGCGTCGCCCTTGTGGACAAAGAAGCTGGCAAAATACTGGTTGAAGCGTGCGACTTTTTCCCAGGTTTTGCCCCCGTCTTTGCTGGCGTAAATTTCGCTCCTGCCCTCGCCGATTTTGCGCGACTCCTTCCCGAAGAAGTCGTGCATGGCAAGGTAAGTGCCGTCGTCGAGAATGCAGAGCGCCGGAGAGCCCACATAGATGCCGCTCTGCGCCGGGCTGTACGCGAGCACGACGCCGCCGACATCGCGCCCGACCTGCGCAAAATCGGGCTTGAACTCCTGCGTCAACCCCGTCAGGCAAATTAAAAATTGTGCAAAAAACAGGCTCTTTAAAAAACTTCCCATGGCAAATATTTTACTGTTAAGGGATTTTACTAAAACGTTTTTTCTAGTCAACATTTTTAACGCCCTTAAACGAAATTTTGTAAAACAGCCCTCCCTGCGGAAGCCTTTCCGCGTTCGCAAACTTAGAGCTTTGAAAGCTCCTGAGAGCGTTTGCAGGCGGCATTGAGGGCGTCGGAGACGGTCTTTCTGAAATTGGAATTCTTGAAAACCTCCAACGCCGCGAGAGTCGTCCCGCCCGGGCTGGATACCGCGTTGCGCAATTCCTCGGCGGAGAGTTCAGAGCGTTCAAGCAGCGCGGCGGAGCCCGAAAGGGTTTTAAGCGCTAGCCTCTTTGCCATATCCTCGCTGAAGCCCAGCCCCACGCCCGCCGCAATGAGGGCGGCCGCGAATTCAAACACGTAGCCCGGGCCGCTTCCTGAAAGCGCCGTCACGGCGTCAAGTTGGCTTTCCTCAACCTCGCAGCAGTCTCCAATAGCTCCCAAAACGCCCTGCACGCTGCGCGCGTCATCCACATTAAGCGGGCTTTCGGAAGCGTAGCAGGATATCCCCTGCGAAATCTGCGCGGGCATGTTGGGCATTGCGCGCACAATCTGCGGCACGCCCGTAAATTTTTCCCGCAGGCGCGCAATGGAGGTGCCCGCAAGTATGGATATGACGAGGCGCGGCTTTGCGCCCCCTTCCGGAATTGAGATGTCCGCAAGCTGCTGCGGCTTGCAGGCGAGAACGAGCACTTCGCATTCCGCGCATAGGCTTTCCAACGACGCTGAAAGCGCTATGCCCGCAACCTTTGCGAGGGCCTCGCCCGTGCCGTCATCCCCGCTTATGCAGCAGATTTCATCGGGCTTAGCGGAGCCCGCGCCGAGCATCCCGCGCACCATGGCCGAGGCCATTTTCCCCGCGCCTATAAAACCGTATTTCTTCATAAAACTATTTTTTCAATTTCAACGCTTCAGACTTTTCCTTATGCCCGTCGGGGAAAACGGTTTCAATGATAAACTCAAATTCCGTGGCGTCGGGCGCGACGGGCACAGTGAATTCGAAGGGATAGGAGTCGTCGGTGAGCGCGGCGGTCTTGCCCTTCTCTTTATAGTAGAGCTTGGCCGAAACGTATTCCGGATTTTCGTCGCGCAGATACACAAAGACGGTTTTGAACTCTTTGCCGAAGTTCAGGAAGAGGGCCTTTGCGGAACCCGTTGAAGTTTCCAAAGTCGAAACCTTCCACGCGTCGCTTTTGTCGGTGTTGAATATTTTGTCCTGGAAGGCGGGCTTGACTGAAAGCCCTTCTATGGCGACCGCGGATATGCCGAGCGGCTGCAGATCCACGTCGAAGTTCCCGCCTGTGATTTCGATGTCCTTTGCGGGAGCGTTCTGCGAGTAGAGCTTGGCCTTGTAGGTCTTTGAGGCGTCGAACTTAACGATGTCGGAATTGAGCTGCACGCTTCCCTTAAGCGGCTTGTGGGACTGGCTGGTGAGCGCGATGTAGAAATTGTCCTTACCGCGCGCGGTGAGGTAATTCAGATTGACGTCGGAAGTTTTCAAAACCCTGCGCGGCATCCAGAGTATTGCGTCATTGTAATCGTAAAACTTTCCGGGCCTGTCGCCGTAGAATTTTGACTGCATGTAGGCCGACGCGTCTATGTAGCGGGAGGGGAACTTAACCGCGCCCTTTGAGCGCCCTTCCGCGTCGCTCACCAGGAAGTCAACAAGCATGCACATCATGGGCCAGGTGTGATTGTAGTGGAAGGAGTTCGCGCTGAGTTCGCTGTGGTCGTGCAGAGGGAAATCCGGTTTCTCGTAAACGGTGGTGCGAGCCGTGTTCATGTGGTAGCCAGGAAAATTGGAATAGCGGCCAACTACCGCCCAGCGCGCGGCGGTTTTCAGGTAGCCGTCTTCCGCCGCGTTGCCCACGCGCAGCATCCAGGGCGCAAAGTTCACCATGAAGATGGCCCTATGGCCTATCATAGTTCCGCAGGCTTCCGGAGTGAGGCCTATTTCCGAAACCCTCCAAGCGGGCACGGATTCCTCCGGGACCTTCATGGGCTCCGGCGCGAACTTTTTTACGTACGCGTACACGGGGGCCTCGCCGCCTTCGTTTACCGTGATATTGCCGCTTGGAACTTCGGGGCACATCCAGGTGAACATCGTGTAGACCCTCGCGCCGACGCGGGCGGCGGCCAAGTATTTTTTGTCCCCGCTGTGCTCATAAAGCCTGTAAAGGTTCGCGTAGGGCGGCGCAAATTTGTTCCAGAAAAACGCGTTGTGCAAAAAGAGGCTCATCGGGTGTTCAAGGTTCATTGCGATGTAGTTGTCCGCGCCGTGGC
>JAVBSZ010000067.1:0-25598 GCA_031556415.1 Opitutales bacterium
CCAAATTTGGCGCAGTAGTTTGGGATGCATAGTGAGGCTTGCAAAGCGCGCCAGGGTGCGCAACGTACAAATAGTACGTAAGCAGTCTGGCGCGCGAAGCAAACGGAACTAGGCGCCCAAAGCGCTCGCCAAATCTGCGTCAGGGGTGCTTATCGGTCTTATTCCGAACTTCTCAACCAGCACGCCGAGGACGGCGGGCGTCACGAAGGCGGGGAGCGTTGGGCCGAGGCGTATGTTCTTTATGCCGAGGTGCAGAAGCGTGAGGAGGATGCAGACGGCCTTCTGCTCGTACCAGGAAAGTATGAGCGAAAGCGGAAGCCCGTTGACGTCGGTGCCGAACGCGCCGGCGAGGGCGGAGGCCACTTTGATTGCCGAGTAGGCGTCATTGCACTGGCCCATGTCGAGCAGGCGCGGGATGCCTCCGATGTCGCCGAAGTCCATCTTGTTGAACCTGTACTTGCCGCAGGCGAGCGTCATTATCACGCAGTCCTGCGGGATTTTCTGCGCGAGCTCGGTGTAGTAATTCCTTCCGCTCTTTGCGCCGTCGCAGCCGCCGACGAGGAAGAAGTGCCTGATTGCGCCGCCCTTCACCGCGTCTATGACCTTGTCCGCAACGCCAAGAACGCTGGCGTGGCCGAAGCCTATGGTGATGAATTTTTCCTCGGCATCCTCCGCAAAGCCCTTTTCCGCGAGTGCCGCTTCAATCACGGGAGCGAAATTGCCGTCGGAAATGTGCCGCACGCCGGGCCATGCAACCAGTCCGCTCGTGAATATCCGACCCATGTACGCGGAGGGGTCTTGTATGCAGTTCGTGGTCATGAGCACCGCGCCCGGGAATTCGGCGAACTCCCTTTTCTGGTCCTGCCATGCGCCGCCGTAATTGCCGGCGAGGTGCGCGTATTTTTTGAGCGCGGGATACGCGTTGCAGGGCAGCATCTCGCCGTGCGTGTAGACGTTTATGCCCTTGCCTTCAGTCTGTTTGAGCAGTTCTTCGAGGTCCTTCAAATCATGGCCGGAAACGAGTATGGCCTTGCCCTTGAGCGGCGTAACCCTGACCTTCGTCGGCTCGGGGTTTCCGTATTTTCCGGTGTTTGCGGCGTCGAGCAGCTCCATGGTCTTGAGGTTGATTTCACCGCATCTGAGGTTGTAGGAGAGCAGCTCGTCAACAGTCGGGTTCGGCTTGGCCAGGAAGGCGAGAGCCTCTGCGAAGAACGCGAAAATTTCGTCGTCCTCCTTTCCCAGAACAAGCGCGTGGTCCGCATAAGCCGCCGTGCCCTTGAGGCCGTAAAGGAGCAGATCCTGCAGACCCGCAACGTCCTCGCCCAGCGCCTCGCGACGCTTTAAAACCCCGACAAGCGCGGCCTGAGCCTCAAGCCCCTGCTGACTGTCCGCAAGGTTGAGCGCGGGCAAAGACGCGTCAGCTTCGGGAGAGGCTCCCGCCTTTTCGCAGAGACCGCGCGCCTTCTTCAATACCGCGTCAAGGCCGTGCAGAATTTCGACCAGACGCGCGTCGTCGAAATTCACGTTCGTGACGGTTGTAAAAAGACCTTCTATTATTGCGCGGTCTATTCCGGCGTCTTTCAGGTCGGCCGAGCGCGCGGGGTGGTAGTATGCGCCGATTCGCTTGAGGACGTGCACGATGAGGTCCTGAAGGTTCGAAGTCTGGGGTTTCTTGCCGCAGACTCCGGCAATTGTGCAGCCGCTTCCCTTTGCGGTCTGCTCGCACTGATAGCAGAACATGTTTGTCATGATGTTTTCCCTTTTTTAGTTATCTTTTCGCTTTCTGGAATTCCTTCCAGTTTTCAAATTCGGAAAGCTTTTTGGAGTTGAAGAAGGCGCGCGCCCTTTTGTTCATGTCGGCAACGAAACCGCCCATGATGCACCTTTTGGATGCGCAGGAGGTTTTGCCCAAAAGACAGTTCGCGCAGCCCATAGGGCCGTCAACGGCCTCAAACACTTCAAGGAATGTAATTCTTGAGGCTGGCTTCGCAAGAGAATATCCGCCCGACGGCCCGTGCGAAGAAGTGACTATACCGACTTTTGCAAGGCGCTGCAAAACCTTTGAAAGATGGTTGGAAGACTTGCAGATGGCCCTTGAAATTTCGGCAGCGGACGAGGGCCCTCCGCCGTTGGCCGCCATGTAGGCGGCCGCATGAAGGGCGAGAGACGCCGCGTCTGAAATGTTAAGCACGCTTTTCATATATCGGTATTATTATACCTATATGCTGATATAATTTTAAAATGTCAAGGGGTTTTTAAGATAATCAGAAAAATCAAAAAATATACGCGCCCCAGCGCGTCATTCGACTAACCGCTTTAGCGGCATCAGAAATAATCTTAGGACGCCTTCTTTTTTTGCAGTACGGTTTGCAGACGCAAGGGTGCGAGGCAGCAGAAACGTGCAGATAAACACTGAATCTCAGGCGCCGGAAAAGCTCAACAAACGCCAAGATGTGTGTGTTTTTGGCGCAATGATTTTGGATGCATAGCAAGGCGCAAGGGTGCGAGGCGGTAGGAGTGTGCATTTGGCACATGACTAGTGCCGAGACGCCCGCAGCAACGAAATATAAAAGCTCATATCGAACGCCATTGGGACGCAATGGATGCGGCGAAAGCGGCGTCCTTGATTTATTTAGGCGTGTCGATTTTGGATGAATAACAAGGCTTGTGAAGCGCGCACGGGCGCGTGGCGTACATGTAGTACGTGAGCGGTCGGGCGCGCGAAACAAACGAAGTTATTCGCCTAAAGCGGCCGCCTAAAAATCGGGGCGAGAGGATTCGAACCTCCGGCCTCTACGTCCCGAACGTAGCGCTCTACCAGGCTAAGCTACGCCCCGTTTTTAGTAAAGGAGAGAGAGTAATGCGGGTTTCGGGGCTGGGGGCAAGCCTTTTTTTGTTGAAAAGGGGGCGGGGAAGGATTTGATGGGGGAGATTATGAGTAAGGAAAAAGAAGAATCGCTGGTTTTGGACATTGATTTTGGTAAGCTTAAGAAGATAGCGTGCTCGACGGAGGACGTGATTCCGGCGGTGGCGCAGTGCGCGGACTCGGGCGAAATTTTGATAGTCGGCTATGCGAACAAATTGGCGCTGGAAACGGCGCTGAAAGAGAAGATGGCGACGTTCTGGAGCACGTCGCGCAACGAGCTATGGATAAAGGGCAAGACGAGCGGGGACTACCTGGAACTGGTGGACGTGCTGGTCAACTGCGAGCAGAATTCGGTGGTCTACAAGGTGAGGCTGAAGGGAAAAGGCTCCTGCCACACCAAAAACCGGAAGGGCGAGGCGCGCTACGGATGCTATTACAGGCGCATAGTCGAAAAGGACGGCGTGCCGCAGCTGGAATTTCTTGAAGGTCAGCGCTAAATTTTTCTCGATTTTTAAAAACAAAGCGCTAGTCTCAAGGGTCATATATATTTAACCGCTTTTACAAAGCATTCTAACCCATACAAATTGCATGAAATTTAAGGTCAACAAGGAATATTTTTCGACGGGTCTCAAGCAGGTGACCAACGTGGTCAGCTCAAAGCCGCAGATGGCCGTTCTCAACAACGTCCTCATCAAGGCGGAAAAGGGCCGCGTGCTGCTGACGACGACTAACCTGGACCTCGGCATCTGCTGCGCGGTGAAGGCGGACGTGGAAGTTGAGGGCACAATCACGCTGCCTGTCAAGAAGCTTGCGGCGATAGTGTCCTCCATGCCCCAGCAGGAGGTGACGATTGAAAGTTCGGACGGCCACACGGCGCGCATACGCTCCGGAAGGGCGGACTTCCCGCGCTTCATCGGCCTCAAGGCGGAAGACTTCCCGCCGCTGCCCAGCTTTGTGGACAAGCACAGCTTTGAAGTGTCCCCGCAGGATTTGCTGGGCATGCTGCGCTCCGTATCATACGCGCAGAGCACGGACGAGAACCGCTACATACTCAACAGCGTCTATTTCAGCTTCGGCGAGGGCAAGCTCACGCTCGTGGCAACCGACGGCAGGAGGCTCGCGCTCATTTCCAAAGACCTGAAGGTGGACAAGGCCGACGAGGGCAACATCATACTGCCGGCAAAGACGGTCGCGGAGCTTGAAAAGCTGCTCGGCCAGGGGAAGCTCGTCAAAATCAGCTTCAACGACAGGCAGGCGGCGTTTGATATTTCCGTCGACGAGGAGTCCGAGGGCAAGGGCCTTGGCGGTTCAATCTACCTGGTCTCAAAAATCGTCGAGGGCAGCTACCCGAACTTCAAGCAGGTCATCCCGAAGGAGAGCGAGCACAGAATCAAGATAGAGCGCGAGCTCATGCTTGAGACCGTGCAGCGCGTCTCGCTCATGACTACGGACAAGCAGAACTCCGTGCGCCTCAAAATTTCCGAAAACTGCCTGGAGGTTTCCGGCCAGAGCTCCGAATTCGGCGAAGCGCGCGAGGCTTTGGACGTCAGCTACGCTGGGCCGGAAGTGGGCATAGGCTTCAATCCGGAATTCCTGCTCAGCCCGCTGCGCAGCCTTTCGAAGGACGAAATATTCTTCGAATTCAAAGACGAGATGAGCCCGGGCGTCTTCAAGACCTTGGACAGCTTCCTATGCGTTGTTATGCCTTTGAGGGTTTGACGCATTCCCAGGCGGACGCGTTTTTCCCGTTCATTGCGGCGCTCTGTGCCGCAATGTTTTTTGTGTGGATGATTTCGGCGCGCTCGCCCTCCCCGCGCATGCAGATACTGCAGCGGCATCTGCGCCTGCTCCTTTTCGGGGCGGCGTGGTGCTACATGGCGCGCAAATATTTCCTGCCCGACACCGCGCCAATACCGCTTTTTTTCAGCGGGGCGCTCATACTGCTCCTGCTTGAAAGCGTGCTTTTCTGGATGCAGATAAAGCTCCTCAACACGGAGGAGGGCGCGCTCACCCCGCGCTACAAGGAAACCTCGA
The DNA here is from genome assembly GCA_031556415.1 of Opitutales bacterium. Classification (GTDB taxonomy): domain Bacteria; phylum Verrucomicrobiota; class Verrucomicrobiia; order Opitutales; family Intestinicryptomonadaceae; genus CALXQW01. The sequence goes on from JAVBSZ010000067.1 coordinate 4,901, forward strand.
ACGCGTGGAGGCCGGGCAAAAAATTTTCCGAACTCAAGGAACGAATTGAGAAGGCGGGCTTCATAAAGCGCGCGTCGTACTCGTCCAAAATTGAGGGCGTGCGCCCGCTGCTGCTTACGGACTTCATATCGGCGGATTCAAAGACGCTGCTTACGGTCAGCTTCGTTCCCACCGCGCGCGCGTACCTGACCGCCGCCTGCGCCATAAGCTTTGCCGAGGAGACGGGCGAAGTGTTTTACACGAACGGAATTTTCATGCCCTTCGGCCTTTCATACCCGGAGAATTACAAGGTCAGGTTCATGCCGCTTTCCGGCGTGAATCCGGAAAAAATCCTCAAGGCGCACGCAAGGCTCACAAAAGGAACGGAACTTAGAGCCATCGAGGAAAGCGCGCTGGCAATATCCAACAAATTTTCCGCAGACATAGAAGCGCAGTGCGCGCACGACGGCCTTCTCAACGCGCCCGAAGACGTGGAGGAATACGGCAAACTTTCGCAGGAGGGGCTTTTCCGCGTGTGGAAGGCGCTCTTCCTGCTCAACTATTTTGGAATCGCAAAATGAGCGCCCTGTCTGAAAAATTCCGCAAGTGGGGCGACGCCTTCGTGCAGTTCACGGCCGACGTCATTTACGACAGGGCCGACGGCCTGCTTGCCGACTTCTACGGAAGCCTGCTGTGGTGCCTCTCGCAAATTTTCAAGGTGATAGTGCGCCTGCGCTACTCGCTGTACAGGCACAGGATAATGAGGGACTCCCCGCTGGGCTGCATAGTAGTCGTGGTCGGCAACCTCACGATGGGCGGGACGGGCAAGACGCCCGTCGTCGAAAAATTCGCGCGGGAGCTGACGCGGCGCGGCCGCAAGGTCGCAATCCTCAGCCGCGGCTACAAGAGCAAATCCGACAGCGCGGCGCGCAAATTCATCCGCTGGATAACCCACGGCGAGGCGCCCAAGCCGAAGGTGGTTTCAGACGGCGAAAACGTGCTCCTAAATTCCGAGGACGGCGGGGACGAGCCTTACATGCTTGCGCGCAACCTTCCGGGCGTCGTCGTTATAGTGGATAAAAACCGCGTGCGCGCGGGGCACTACGCCATTACGAAATTCGGCGCGGACATCCTGCTTTTGGACGACGGCTTCCAGTACCTCCCCCTGCGCGGGCAGATACAGCTGCTGCTTGTGGACAAGACCAATCCCTTCGGCAATACGCACCTCATACCGCGCGGAATTCTGCGCGAGCCCATAAGCCACCTCAAGCGCGCGAGCTTCGTCTTCCTGACGAAGTCCGACGGCACGCGGGATTTGGAGCTTGAGGCCACCATACGCAAATACAACCCCAGCGTTGAAATAATAGAATGCGCGCACAAGCCCATGTCGCTCACTGAATTTTCCACGCAGGAGGGCACGGGGCTGGATATCCTCAAGGGCAGACGCATAGCGTGCTTCTCGGCAATCGCGGCACCCCAGAGCTTTGAGGCGTTCCTCTACGAGCTCGGCGCGGAGATAGTCTGGCGCGAGCGCTTCCTGGACCACCACCGCTTCACGGAGAGGGAGCTTTCGGACGTCTTTGAAAATGCGCGCAAGCACGGCGCGGAGATGGTCATAACCACCGAGAAGGACGCCGTTAGGATTCGTTCGGATTTCAAGAAGGACATACCCCTCTACTATACGCGCCTTGAAATAGACATCATTTCCGGCATTGAAGACTTCTCCGCCGCGGTTGAAAAAATCTGCTTCCCCAAGCGCAAGAGCGACGAAGCCCCGCGCGAGTGATTGTGCGCTTTATTTGATTGCTTCAAATTCGCCCGTCTTTTCGCCTTGCCTAAAGCCTTTTAAACACTGAGAAGGCGTGGACATTCTTATATCCCGCGCGCTTGAAAACCTTCGCGCATTCGTCCATGGTCGCGCCCGTCGTGGCCACATCGTCGAGGAGGATAATTCTGGAATCTTTTTCGGGGAGCGGTTTTTTCTTTCTGATTTCGAAGGCCCCGCGCACGTTGTCTGCGCGCTGAGACTTGTCCAGCATGGTCTGCGTCTGCGTTGAACGCGTGCGCCTGAGGATATCGGCGCATTCCAGATTCATGTGCGGAAATTTTTGCACGAGACGGCGCGCTATGAGTTCGCTCTGGTTGTACTTTCTCTTGCGCAGGCGCGAGGAATGCAGCGGGACGGGTACGAGTATAGCGCCGCTTAAAAATTCGTCCGCACCGTGCATGCAGGAAACAAGGCGCACGAGGTCGTCCAAAACGTGGAGGCCGTTTTTGTATTTGAGCTCCAGCATGAGGGCGCGCACTCCGGAAGAAAAGAGGCAGGCGCTGCGTATGGAGGCGAAGCGCGGGCGCGCGTCAACGCAGGCGGCGCAGCCGCGCACGAAGGGGGCGTCCGCAACGCCCACAATCTCTCCGCAGTTGAGGCAGGCGCCGCCGTTTATGAAATAGGTTTCCCTGGCGCAATCCGCACAGATGTAGTCAAAACCGTCTTCGGGGTTCGCCTTTCCGCATGAGAGGCATTCGCGCGGGAAGGCGATATCCAGAATTTTTCCGAGCAGCCTGCGCGACATGGAAAAGGGTCCTTAAAAGGCGTGCACGCCGCCGTAAATGTTTATGACGCTGTACGAACTGCGGTTGTCTTTGAGGCAGCCGACGTCCGTCACGCCTTCGCAGTGCATGGGCTCCCCGCAGGCGTATTTGAACGCGTACTTGCCCTCCGCGTTCCTCTCGTAAAGCGGCTGTATGCCGACGCGCGCGGGAAGGCATTTGAGCATCCCGTCGCCCGCCTTGAATTCTGAAGGGTAGTTGACGTTGCAGACGTCGCCGAACTTCAGGAGCTTTTTTTCGAGCATGGAAAGCTCGAAGGCGGCGGCGTCTTTAGAGGAGTCCGCAACGCGCACGGCGAGCTCGTCCGGCGGAGGCTGGTGGCGCAGGCGGCAGAGGTCGTAATACTCCTTTTTAATCTGCTGCGAAAGCGCGAAGGCGGCTATGCCCCGCCCCGCGCCCTCCACCGCTCCCGCAAAAGTTCCGGAACTCCAAAGCAAAGGCAGCGCGATATTCTGGCCTATGTTGAGGCCGGAGACGACGGCGTCGGGTGTGAATTCCAAAAAACCCGAGAGCGCGATGTTCACGCAGTCCGCAGGCGTGCCGTCTATGGTGAAGCACTTTGCGCAGGAAATGGGCGCGTGCTCCTTTAGTTCAAGCACCCTGTGGCGGCTGTACGCGCGGCCTATCCAGCTCTGCTCGTTCGCGGGGACGACGACGGTAACGTCCGCAACCTTGCAGAACTCTCCGACAAATATTGTCAGGAAGGGGGACTCAACCCCGTCGTCATTGCATATTAAAATTTTGGGCCGCATGGTGAAAGAGTGTGCGCATTCCCCCGCCCTTTTCCACTCTAAAAATTCCTGTTCAGTTTTGCGACGGATCGTAGACCGTGGCGGAAAAAAGTATCGTCTTAAAATAATTGTGGACCACTATGAACTTGAAAGGCCTGTCGCAGACGAAGTCGCGCTTTTGGGTTGGCGCCGCGCCTCCCAAGTATACGAGGCCGACGCTCAGGCCTCCGGCCTGAGTCCCCTTCTCATCCACTTTGAGATACGCCATGGTCTCCATGACTCCCACGTAAGCGGGAGAGACGCTTTGAAAGGAATCTTCTTTCATGTCGAAAATCTTCCTTACGCCTTTTGCGTCGAGCCATCCGATCAAATCCGACTTCCGCTGCTTTATTTCAACCAGCGGGAGCTTATACATGGTCGTCACATTTTCTCTTTCCAAATTTTCCAGGAGAGCAAGGCAGGTTTCTTTGGAAAGCGAATTTATGTCAGCATCGGAAACGGGTTTTATGATGACGGCAAGATATTCATCGCTGACCTTATCCGCATAAGGAATTGCTATCGCCTCAAAGCCTCCGGTTTTTGCGTAAGGGATGCGATCGCCCTGCTCCATGAATTCAACGGACACTTCCCCCTGCGGGGCGCGAAAAGGCTTTTTACCTATTCTTTTCATTATCGAATTCCAGTCATGAGAGAAAAACCAGGCGTTGAAAACAGCCATCAGGAGGTCTTCCTTTGCAGGCAGCTCGTATTCTATCATCCCCTTCGTGTTTTCTTTGACCCACGCCTTCACCTTTTCAGAAAGCGCCTCTGAAGGCTTCATAAGGTCTTCCGCAATGATGCTCCCTTTGAATGTTCCTTCCGCGCATTTTTTCAAGGACTCCGACGGGACCGCGCCCTTCTGCAGCAATACAAGATTGCGGCTTTTAAATACGTCTTCTTTGCCGAGCCATGAATAGTTATTCTCAACTTCATTCATGAATTTTTCCTTGTCCGCGGGAAGGGATAGGAGGCGCGACATCTCAAGGGAGGATTCCCCCTTAGCATCTGAATACACTATGCCCAGCATCTGGAAAACCGAGAACGGGGAGAACACGTAATTGCGGCCTGCGGCGTTTTTCTGCAGATGCTCATCAAAACTAAAATATATTTCGTTTGAAAAATGCCCGCGCCATCCGGAATCTTCCGCGCAGCAAACGGAAACGGCCAGAAACAAAATTAAGAAGCTTGAATTTTTCATTTTACTATAAATGGCATTAGACATCCAAATGCGAAAAGAGAAAACAGGAAAATCAGCAGGCCTATGATTGCGCCCAGAATGGAGCGGGCGAACACGCCAATCCTTGAATATTCGCGGCGGCACAGGTGGGCGACCAGCGCGAAGCCGTAGCTACAACCCAGGAAGTACCCCACAAGACCGCCGAAAAACGCGCATCCCAGCGTGAATCCCAATACGCTGTCTTTACCGTTGAAGAAATCCGGACGGAATAGAAGCACATAGCCCGAAGAAACGGCTGCGTCAAACGCCGCGACGGCTGCACCCGCGAGCATGCCCAAAAGCATAGCGCAAAAATAGGAGAGGACGGAAAGTGCGGCAGTTTTCATGCCGCTGCGCGGCCTGTCAAAAATCTTTCTGAACTCCTCCGCAATCGCGGCGATGGCGAGGCCTGCGACGAAGCCCGCCACCGCGCCCAGAAACGGCCCCATTGGCAGCAGCTCCGCAACACTCATCGCCGCGCACAAAATCAAATTTTCAATGGTGCAGAAAAACGCCCCCGCAACGGCGCAGACTATGCATATACCCCTTCCCATGGTCATTCTTCGTCCGTCCCGTCGCCGTCGCGCAGCTCTCCTTTCGCTATGAAAAGCGGTATGAGCGCGCAGAATATGGCGCTTGGCACGGCGAGCGTGCAGAAGAATATCATGGCGTCCTCAAACTTCACGAACTCTTCCGAATAGGTGAGGCGCGCAAAGCCCCATGCCAGAAGACCCGGAACCGCGCCTCCGAAAAACGCCGCCGAGGCTATGCGTATTAAAAATCCGTAGCGCTCCGCAAGCATGCAGCTCACCACGCAGCCGCCGAAGAGCGCGCCGAAGTACACGCCCAGCGCGCCGCCGAAGAGCGCGGAAAGGGCCGTGAATGAGGACGAGTCCGCATCCGCGCCGAAGATCCCCATGGAGAGGAGCGCGTTGAAAACGGCCATCGCGGGGCCGAGTATGGCGCCCGCAAAAACCGCGCTGCACAAAGCGATGAGGGCTGAGCCGAGTGTGCGCCTTTTTTCCGCGGACGCCTCAAAAGCCGCCTGGAATTTTTCCTCCACCACGGCGAGTATGGTTCCAGCAAGCGCGCCGAACGCGCCGCCGAAAAGCGCCCCAAGCCAGAACGGCGCAACGCCGAAGAACCTGTTCAGAAAGGAGCAACAGAGCGCGCCGACGAGCGCGCAGGATATGCATATCACTTTTCTCATTTTACAAGCACGGGATTGGGGAGCGTTAATGAAGCAGCCTAAAATGAACACACCCAAAACCTTCAAAAACGCTACGCGCAAGACGCTCCGAAATCAATTTTATAAATCTCGAGCGGCAAAAGAGTTTGCCTTGGATTATTTCTGAATCGGAGCCGTTATTCCGACAGCAACGAAAATATGATGGCCAGGGGAAGCAGAACGCTTTGGGCCAAAAAAAAGGAAACCATCCCGCCCAACATCCCGCCAGCAATAAGAGAGAGCTGGAACTTCAGATTTTCGCCGTTATGCGTGCGCAGATAGGCGATGAATGCGCCGCAGAATAATCCTCCCAGCATTGCCCCTACTGATGCGCCTATGCTTCCGTATGCGGGCGCGACATCCGCAATGATTCCCATTACATCCACTGCGCCTGAATCTTCCTGCGGATAAGATAACTCAAAAATGAGGCGCAAAAGCGCGGCATTCAATGCCGCCACGCATGCACCGGCAAAAGCGGCAATAAGGACCGCGAGGATATATGCGCGGGCGGCGGGCGCCTCCCAGGCCTCCGACATTTCAATTTTTTTTCGTACCCGCGCAGCGAAGGGGAATATTAAAAGCCCCACAAGCAATCCGCACAAAGCTCCGAGAACAATACCCGGAACAAGAAGTTCCGGTCCACCCTTTCTGGCAAATGAAATGGCGAGAAAATTTTCGAGCGCGCACAAAAACCCGCCCGCCGCCGCGCAGAGCAGGCAGATTGTGATTTTCATGGTATTTGGTTTGGGTTTGGCTTCGGTCATGTCCGTTTGCAAAAAACTCCCGAAGGAAGAATCCTGCGGGAGTTTTGAATTTCAATGTTAAGCCTTGGGCGCTTCGGGTGCGGCCGCTGGCTTTTCCTCTTTCAGCGGAACGCCGCGCAGGAATTTGTCTATGGAATGCGCGGCCTTCTTGGCCTGGCCCATCGCGCTGATTACGGTGGCCGCGCCGCTTACGACGTCGCCGCCCGCGAAGACGCCGGGCATTGAAGTTTGCAGCGTGTCCGGGTCCACTTCAAGCGTGCCCTTGCGCGTCGTTTTAAGTTCCTTGCACGTCATCGGTATGAGCGGGTTGGGCCTGTTGCCGATTGACACGACTATCGCGTCGCACTCTATGTCAAACTCGCTGTCAGGGATTTCCACGGGGCTGCGGCGGCCGGAAGCGTCGGGCTCCCCAAGCTCGCACTTGGCGCAGCGCAGAGCCTTGACCTTGCCGTTCTCGTCCGCGATTACTTTCAAGGGGGCTGTCAGCAGGCTGAAATTCACGCCCTCCTCCTCCGCATGGTGGATTTCTTCTGCGCGGGCGGGCATCTGTTCGCGCGCGCGGCGGTAGACCAAAGTGGATTTTGCGCCCGTGCGCAGCGCGGTGCGCGATGAGTCCATCGCCACATTGCCGCCGCCTATGGTGACGACGTGCCTCGCCTTTATCGGCGTCGTCGCATAATTCGGGAAATCGTAGGCCTTCATCAGGTTGTAGCGCGTGAGGAATTCGTTTGCGGAATACACGCCCACGCTGTTCTCGCCCTCTATGCCTAGGAATATGGGAAGCCCAGCACCCGAACCCACGAAGACCGCGTCAAACTGTCCGTTCAGAAGTTCGCCCACGGGCTGCATCTGCCCCACGAGGTAGTTAAGGTGGATTTTCACGCCGAGCTTTTTGAGGGACTCAACCTCGTATTTGACGATGTCCTTGGGCAGACGGAATTCCGGAATGCCGTACATCAGGACGCCGCCCGGGTAGTGCAGGCCCTCGAAAACTTCGACCTCGTGGCCGAGCAGGGCGAGCTCGCTGGCCGCAGTGATTCCTGCGGGGCCGCAGCCTATCACCGCCACGCGCTTGCCCGAGGCCGGCGCCTTCTGCGGCGTCTCCTCAAGCTTGTTCTGGCGCACGTAGTCAGCCGAAAACCTTTCAAGGTAGCCGATTGCCACGGGTTTGCCCTTCACGCCCAATACGCAGCTGCCTTCGCACTGCGTCTCCTGCGGGCAGACGCGTCCGCATACTGCCGGAAGCGCGGTCTGCAGCTTGAGCTTTTCAGCCGCGCCCTTGGGGTTGCCTGCGGCAAGCTCGCCTATGAAGGCGGGGATGTTTATGTTGACCGGGCAGGCCAGCACGCAGCGCGGCTTTTTGCACTGCAGGCAGCGGCTCGCCTCGTCCATGGCCACTTCGAGCGTGTAGCCGTAGGGCACCTCCTCAAAGTTGGCGGCGCGCTTGCGCGGGCTCTGTTCCGGCATTGAATTGCGCGGAAGGCCGGAGGCTTTCAATTTTCTTTCGGTATTTTCTGACATTTTAAAATCTCCCGTTTATGAATGGCACTTTCCGTCCTTGTGGCGGACGAGGGCGTCAACCTCCAGCACGGAGTACGCGCCCCTGCGCCTTGCCAGCTCGTCAAAGTCAACCGTTGCGAGGTTGAAGAAGGGGCCGTCAACGCAGGCGAACTTGGTTTCACCCGCCACGCTCACGCGGCAGGCGCCGCACATGCCCGTGCCGTCAACCATTATCGGATTGAGGGCGCAGAGGCTAAGCGCGCTTTCGAGCGCCTGAACGCCCTTCTGCGTCTGCTTCATCATGAAGACGCAGCCGACGCTGATCACCGCGCCGAACTTCGGGCCGATTTCGTCGAGAACGTCCGAGCAGCCGCCCTTGCGGCCCTTCGAGCCGTCCCTCGTGCAGACTATGAGTTCGTCAACGACGCCCTTGAGCTCCTTTTCAAAGAAGAGCATGTAGGAGCTGGAAGCCTCAATGGCTGCGGTGATTTTCAGGCCGCGCGCCTTGAGGATTTTTGCCAGCGGGTATATGGCGGCTATCCCGTAGCAGCCGCCGAGGAGCAGCGCGTTGGGGGATTTTGCGAGCGCGTCAACGTCCATGGCCGTTCCCAGCGGGCCGCTGAGGTTGGCGATTCTGTCTCCCTGCTTGAGCGCGCCGAGTTCCGCGCTTGAGCGGCCCAGCTCCTCAATCACGAATTCGACCCAGCCCTCTTCGGCGTTCCAGTCAACAACCGTGAAGGGGGAGCGCTCCGAGCGCATCGTGGCCATGAGGATGGCGAACTGGCCGGGCTTTACGTACTTCGCCATTTCCGGAGCCCTGATTTTCATCAGGTGGAAGTTGGGGGCGAGCATGCGCTTTTCTATGATTTCGTAGCCGCCGTCTTCGGGCATGAGGGCCCTTTCCACGGGGCTGTCGGCCTTTAGGCCGAAGGCGGCCAAATCCGCCGCAAAATTCGCAAGGCTGTGGCCGAGGTAGGCCTTCGGGATGTCCGCCTTGTTCTTCGTCGGGTCTTTAGTGAAGACCACTTCGCGCGTCTTGATTGCCGGAGCGTGCGGAATGTTCATCTTCCTGAATATCTCGGCGAGCACGCCGGATACGGGCCTCTGCATGCCCGAGGGCTTCACGACGGCCTCGAAGAAGCGCTTTTCGCCGCCCGAAATCAGCGTGCCGCCTACTTCGCCGAGCACCGCGATGGGTATGACGATTTCCGCGAACTTCTGCGCGGGGCTCTTCACAAAATCGGCCACGATGAGGCGCGGGATTTTCTGCGCCCTCTCCGCCGTCAGAAAGTTTCCGAGAATGAAGGCGCTCTCATATTCTCCCGCCTCTATTTTTGCGGCAACGTCTTTGGGAAGGTCTGCGGCGGTTGAGTTGTAGGGCATCTCGACAATGTCCGAATTCATCGCGGCGCTGAGCTCGCCGAGCACCGCGCGCGTCTCCTCAAACATCATCTCCGTATGGACGAGCAGGCATTTTTTCTTAGCCCCGCGGATTTCATCCGCATGCGCCCTGAAGGCCTCCACGGTTTCATCCCACGTTGCGGGGACCATCTCCGAATTGATTTTTATGTAGGGCCTTGTGAGCCTGTCTTTGGAATGCGAAACCTGCGGATAGGCGAAGCGGCCCGCGGCGCAGAGCGCGTCCTCGCCGTTCAATGAAAGCATCTTTGTGCCGATGAGCCTGCCGTCCTTTATGCGCAGGCCTATGCGGCAATGCTTGGGGCAGAAGGGGCAGAAGTTTTCCACGAGAGAATCCTCTTTGCCGTACCAGCGGCTCCATCTGTCTGACAGCGTGGCCGTGGGGCATTCGTCTATGCAGGCGCCGCAGAATGTGCATTCGCCCTCCACCCAGTCCTTGTCAAACGCGGAGGCTATTTTGGCGTCTTTGCCGCGCCTGATTATGCTGATTGCTGGCTTTCCGTGCACCTTCTCGCAGACGCGGTAGCAGATGCCGCAGAGCACACAGAGGTTGTGGTCTCGGTCTATAAATGGGTCGCTCTTTTCTATCTTTTCCTGCGTGTAGATTACGGGCAGACCCATCTCGCGCGTGAAGTTGCCAAGCGCCGCCTCGCGAAGGCCGCAGCCCGGGCGGTTTGAGCAGGTGCCGCAGCGCGTGGTGCTGCCGGCTTTCGACGGCGTCTTCTTGACGCTCTCGCAGTCTTCGCGGCTGTCGCAGGTGAGGCAGGGCGCGGGGTGTCCGCTGAGCATGAGCTCAAGCGTGCGCCTGCGCTGCTCTTCAAGCTGCGGGCTCTTCGTGCGCACCACCATGCCGTCTGCGGCGGGCGTCGTACAGCTTGTGGGCGTGCCGCGCAGGCCGTCAATTTCCACTATGCAAAGGCGGCATGCGCCGTAGGGCGAAAGCTCCTTGTGCGCGCAGAGGGAGGGGATGAAAAGCCCCGCCGCGCGGGCCGCCTGGAGGACCGTCATGCCCTCCTGCGCCTCGACCATCACGCCGTCTATGTTCAATTTCAAAGTATTCATTTTCCCAAAATCTTAGAGGTTATTTTCTGACCACCGCGCCGAAGCGGCACGCCTGGTAGCACGCGGAGCACGATATGCACTTGTCCGCGTCGATATGATAGGGCTTCTTGCGCTCTCCATGGGCCGCGCCCGTGGGGCAGGCCTTGGCGCATGCGTCGCAGGATTTGCACTTGCTCTCGTCAATCGAAAACGTGACGAGGCCCGGGCAGACCTTCGCGGGGCAGGTTTTGTCGTTTATATGCGCGAGGTACTCGCCCTCGAAATACCTGAGCGTGGTGAGTATGGGGTTGGGCGCCGTTTGGCCGAGGCCGCAGAGGGAGGACGTGCGCATCGTAGCGCATATCTTCTTGAGGCGCTCAAGGTCTTCAAGCTCGCCCTCGCCGTCGCAGATGCGCGTGAGAATCTTAAGCGCGTGCTGCGTGCCCATTCTGCACGGGACGCACTTTCCGCAGCTCTCGTTGCCCGTGAATGTGAGGAAGTATTTGGCGACCTCCACCATGCAGGAGTCCTCGTTCATAACGACCAAACCGCCGGAACCCATGATGGCGCCGACAGCCGAAAGGTTTTCATAATCCACCAGGATGTCCAGATGGTCTTTGGTGAGGCAGCCGCCCGAAGGCCCGCCGGACTGCACCGCCTTGAACTCTTTTCCGTCCCCGCATCCGCCGCCGATTTTCTCTATGATGTCTCCAAGCCTGATGCCCATTTCCACCTCGATGAGCCCTGTGCGCTCAACCTTTCCCGCGAGGGAGAAGGTCTTTGTGCCCTTGCTTTTTTCGGTACCGAGGGCCGCGTAGAACGCGCCGCCTTCGCGCATGATGCTTGAAACCGCCGCGAGGGTCTCAACGTTGTTGATGTTGGTTGGGCGCTTGAAAAGGCCGCTGTTTGCGGGGAAAGGCGGCTTGCTGCGCGGCATTGCGCGCACGCCCTCTATGCTCGCCATCAGCGAAGTTTCCTCTCCGCAGACGAAGGCGCCAGCGCCCTTTTTGATTTTTATTTCAAACTGGAAATCCCCGATTTTTTTCTTGAGAAGCCCCGCCTCTTCGGCCTGCGAAATCGCGTTCTGCAGGCGCGCTATGGCCAGCGGATATTCGCTGCGCGCGTAGATGTAGCCGTACTGCGCGCCTATCGCGTAGCCCGCAATCATCATGCCCTCTATAATGGCGTGGGGGTCGCCTTCCAAAAGAGAACGGTCCATGAACGCGCCCGGGTCGCCCTCGTCGGCGTTGCAGATTACGTATTTGACGTCGTTCTTGCTGGCGCGCGCAAAGCTCCACTTCATGCCGGTCGAAAAGCCCGCGCCGCCGCGCCCGCGCAACCCGCTGAGCTTCATCTCCTCTATGACCGCGTCGGGCGTCATATTGAGGCAGCGCTCAAAGCCTGTGTAGCCGCCGCGCGCAAGGTAGTGCTCAAAACTGTCGGGATTGATTACGCCCGTGTTGCGCAGCACCACGCGCTTCTGAAGCGCAACCATGGGGTGCTTGGCGAAGGGGATTATGCCCTTGAATTCGTCATCAGACATCGCGCAGACGGCCTTTTTGACCACGGGCTCTCCGGCCACAAGGTGGCTTTCAATCAGTACTGCGATGTCCTTAGTCTGGACGGCTCCGTAAAGCACGGCGGGCTCGTTCTCGCGGCGGATTTCCACGAGGGGTTCCGCGTAGCAAAGGCCTATGCAGCCGGTTTCAACCACTTCAACCTTGCCGTCCAAGCCCTTTTCTTTGAGGACTTTTTCGATTTCGGTGAAAAGCGGCTCCGCACCCGCAGCGCGTCCGCAGGTTGCGGCCCCCACCATTATGCGCGCCTTCTTTGGCGAGGAAAAATCCTCCCACGCCTTTGCGGCGGCCTGTTTCTGCTCCTTCAAAATTTCCATCTTATTCGAGCCCCTTTAGGATTTTTTCAAGTTCCGGAAGCGTGAGGCGCCCGTATACCTTTTCGTCTACCACGATGGCCGGGGCCAGCGCGCAGGCGCCAAGGCAGGCGACGCGCTCAAGAGTGATGCGCCCGTCCGCAGTCGTCTGGCCGTCCTCTATGCCGAGGCGCTCCTTGAGCGCCAGAAGCAGGTTTCCGCTGCCGCGCACGTGGCAGGCCGTCCCCTGGCAGACCTTGATTATGTGCCGCCCGGGCTTTGTGAATTTAAACTGCGCGTAAAAGCTGACCACCGAGTAGATGTCGCTCTTAGAAATCCCGAAAAATTCCGCGAGTTCGGAGACCACCGCCTCCGAAATGAACCCGTCCTTTTCCTGGGCGTCCTGCAAGGCAGGCACAAGATTTTCACGCTTCGGCTCGTATTTTTTGAGCCAAACCGCCTCATTCCCTGTTTTAGTCGTCATAAATTAAAATAAATGCCGTGAGCTTAAACGTTTGAGAAAGCCTTGGCAATCCTTTAATGCAAGATTTTAAGCAAGCGTGCGCGCTATTGCCCGCGCCCCAGGCATTTGGGAATGCATCCTCCCCATGTGGGATTTTCGGAATATTCCGCAGAAGCTTTAGACAGAAATGGCGTTACGCAGTTTTTTAAGGAATGCCAAAATTAAAGAACGCGTTACCCCTTGATGAGCGCGTAAAAATCTTTGATGTCGGAAAAAACTTTCTTTACAAAATCGTCTTCGGAGATTGAGGAGTCGCAATAGGTGCTGCGGCAGAGGATATCCCAGAACATGTTGCGCACGAACATGAGGTCCAACCCCTTCCTGATTTCGCCGCGCTTTGCGGCGTTCTCAAGTATGGGGTACATTTTGGAAAAGGTCTTTGAGGCGCGGCGGCCGAAGGCGGCGTCGCGCAATACGAGCTCCGCATAGAGCATGTTGTACTTCCTGTAATTGAAGACGCCTAGGTCCTCCCGCACTTCCGCCATTATCGCCTCCATGACGCGCGCGGTGTGCTCCATGGCCTGCAGCATGGAACCGTTTTCGACGAGCTCCTTTGGCATCTTGAACCTGTCGACGAAATAGTGCATGCAGGCCTGGCGCGCCAAATCCTGCTTGTCCTCAAAATAGCGGTACAGCAGCCCGCGGGAAATCCCCGCGCTCTTCTGCAGGTCGGATATTGAAAACCTGTCATAGCCCTTTTCCAGCAGAAGCAGAAAGGTCTTTTTGATTATCAACTCTTGTGAAGGCATGGTTTTTTAGGTGTGCTTGATTTATCTAGTTGATCCTTGGCGACTGTCCAAATTAAAAAGCAACATTGGAGTTTTTTTACGGGTTTTGGCTGCGACTTTGGCGCAAGGATTTGGGATGAAGAGCAAGGCGCGAGGATGCGCGCGGGTGGAAGTGTACGGGTTTGTACATGACCACTCGCGCGTCGTCCGAAGCAACGCCGCTATTCGCCCAAAGCCTTCGCCAGAGCCATGATTGGAAAGTAATGTCGATAATAGTTGTAATTCAGCATGAACCCGCGCGCGAGTTCCTTGCCCTGCGGGAGGGCGGCACCGGCGCGCAGGTCGGCCTTTGCGCCGAAGCCGTAACCCGGGAAGCCGGTGCCTGAGTAGTAGGGGTCTTCCCAGGTGCCCTCGGCGTCCTGCGTGGATTTGAGGAAGGCGGCGCCCTTGGCAATGTTCTCCGCAAACCTTTCGCTCTTTGCGCTGGATAGGCCTATGAGGGCCCAGGCGGTGTGGGTGGCGGTTGATGGTATGCCCTTTCCGGCGAGGTCGGGCTCCATGTAGGAGGCGATGCTTTCGCCCCAGCCGCCGTCGGGGTTCTGCTTTGAGACGAGCCACTCGGCGGCCTTCATAACGCGGGCGTCATCCGCGCCGAAGCCGCAGGCGGCGAGGCCCGCAAGGACGGCGTGCGTGCCGTAGATGTAGTTGACGCCCCAGCGGCCGAACCAGCTGCCGTCCTCCTCCTGCTCCGCGAATAGGAATTTTAGGGCGGCGTCCATGGCGGGGTGCGTGTTTTCATATCCGCACATAGAGAGCGCCTCGACTACGTGCGCGCTGACGTCGGCGCTGGGCGGGTCGAGCACTTCGCCGAAGTCGCAGAAGGGGATTTTTGTCACGATGAGCTTGGAGTTGTCCTTGTCAAACGCGCCCCAGCCTCCGTTTTGTGACTGCATGGCAAGCAGCCACGCAATCGCCCTTTCGACGGCCTCGTTGATTTTTCCGATTCTCGCGTCGTCCGGCTTGAGTATGCGGATGAATTTTTTGAGGGCGCAGACGGCAACGGCGGTGTCGTCGATGTCGGGGTAATAGTTGTTGGCGCGCTCAAATGCCCAGCCGCTGGGTTTTACGCCCTTGACCTTCTCCGCCCAGTCTCCGAAGTGGCGGTTCTCCTTTTCCAGAAGATAGTCCAGCGCCTTTGAAAGCCCGGGGAGCGTGTCAAAATTCTCGCCCGCGTCGAGGAGCGCGGAGGCGGCCAGCATCGTGTCCCACACGGGGCTTTCGGAGGCCTGAAGCATGGTCATGGAGCCCTTGTCCACGCTCCAATGCGCGTCCACGGCGGCGAGCGCCTTTGCGTAGTTGGGCTGCCCCTCCGCAAAACCCTCAACGTTCATGGCGATTATCGCGTAAATCCACGGGGGCTGTATGCCGCCCCAGAAGCCGTCGGCGTCCTGCCGCTCAAGTATCCACTGGAGCACAAGCTTGATTGCGTACTCGCGGAAGGGCTTGTATTTCACGGAGGAGTATGTGTGCAGCACCTTGTCCACGCGCAGGAAGAAGTTCTCCCAGGAGAAGAATTTGTCCGGCGCTTTTGCGAAGTCGAAGTTCGCCTTTTCCAAACCGTCCGGAAAAAGTTCGGACGGGAAAACCTCGGGCGACAGCGGCTTCACGGGGCGGCGCGCGGTGACTATGGAAAGCGGCATCATCGTGCAGCGCGCCCATGAGGCGAACTCGTAGATGTTTATGGGCGACCACTTCGGCATGAAGATTATTTCCGGCGGCAGCGAGGGCGTTTTATCCCACGGCCAGACGCCGAAGAGCGCCAGCCAGTACTTTGTGAAAACCCTGATGGAACGTGTCCAGTCGTTTTTGATGAGCCACGCGAGGGCCTTTTTCATGTGCCCCTCATCCGGCTTCATGCCGCAGAGGCGCAGGGCGAAATAGCATTCGAGCGTCGTATTGATGTCGCCGCCTTCGGAGCCGTAATAGACGTCCCACGCGCCGTCCTCGCGCTGCTTGTCGAGTATGTACTTTATTATCCTCTCCGTCTTGGGGTGGCTTCTGCCGATGAAGTGCAGGAGCATGAGCCATTGCGCCTCCATGCAGCAGTTGGTTTCAAGCGGGGCGCACCAGTAGCCGTCCTCAAACTGTTTTGACTCCATCCATCTGACGGCCTTTTCAAGGCACCCTTTTATTCCTTTTTTTTCGACGTTTGCTTCGCCCATAAACTGATTTTTCTGTTTCGGTTTTATTTTTTACGCATTGAAAAAGTTTTTGCCGCCTCAAAAATGAACAAGCGTTCATTATTGAGGAGCGGTAATTCCGGTGCGCTATTTTTTAATGAGAAAACTTTTTAAGAACGCGATTCGGTCTGTCAACATAAAAAATGAACGCTCGTTCACTGATGCTTTTAATTCGCTTTCTCGCGAGCAATAGCCGCAAATACGCTGTTGCAATCGTCGTTAAAACCCTCCATGCTCGCGCTCATGAAATATGTGCTAGCCGTTTTGCTTCTTATCTGCGCGCAGACATTGCGCGCGGAAAGGCCCAACATAATCCTCATCATGACGGACGACGTCGGCTACTCCGATATCTCCTGCATGGGCGGCGAGGCGAAGACGCCGAGGCTCGACACCCTCGCAAAAGGCGGCCTTATCTTCACGCAGTTTTACAACACCGCGCGCTGCTGCCCCACGAGGGCGAGCCTGCTTACGGGCCTGCACCCGCACCAGGCGGGCGTCGGCTACATGATGGTGGACAGCGGCACGGAGGGCTACACCGGGGACTTGAGCAAAAACTCCGTCACCATAGCCGAGGCTCTCGTCAAGAGCGGGTACGAAACCTACGCCGTCGGCAAATGGCACGTCACAAAGGATTTTGAGAACAAGCACAACTGGCCGCAGCAGCGCGGATTCATGCACTATTACGGAACCATAGACGGCGCGGCGAACTACTACAACCCCAACGCCCTCGTACGCGGCAACGAATTCATATCTCTGGCCAACGACCCGAAATACAAGCCCGAACAATACTATTACACAAACGCGATTGGCGACAACGCCGTGATGTTCTTAAAGGAGAAGGACGCGGAGGGGAACAAAAAGCCCTTCTTCATGTACGTCGCCTTCACCGCCGCGCACTGGCCAATTCAGGCGCCGGAAGAGGAAATCAAGCCCTACGAGGGGATGTTCGACAAGGGCTGGGATATGCTGCGCAAGGAGAAATTTGAGAAGATGCGCGCCATGGGCCTTCTCGACAAAAAGTGGAAGCTCTCGTTCGACAAAAGCGTCACGCCGTGGGACGATGTTGAAAACAAGCGCTACGAGACGCGCGCCATGGAAACCTACGCGGGCATGATTACCTGCATGGACAGGAACGTCGGCAAGATAGTGGACTATCTGGAGCGGACGGGGCAGCTTGAAAACACAGTCATCATGTACCTTCAGGACAACGGGGCCTGCGCGGAAATCCACGGACGCAAGCATAAGGAGCCCACGCCCATCCCCGTCCCCGAAGGCAGGACGCTGCAGCCCTTCAGAAAAGATGAGATAAATATGGACCGCTACACCGCCACAGGCAACTACCGCACGCGCGACGGCAGGCCGATATACACTGGTCTAGGCGTCATGGCGGGGCCGGAGGATACGGACGTCGGCTATGGGCGCGGTTGGGCCTATTACAGCGACACCCCTTACCGCGAGTACAAGCACTTCATCCACGAGGGCGGCATAAGCACACCGCTCATCGTCCATTGGCCCGACGGGATAAAGGCGAAAGGCGAACGCCGCGCGCAGCCCGGGCAGCTCATGGACATCATGGCCACCATTCTGGACGTCGCCAAGACGGAATATCCGAAGGAATACGGCGGCAACAAAATCATCCCTGCGCCGGGCCGCAGCCTTGCGCCCGTTTTTGAGAGGGACATGCTCTTCTACGAGCGTCCGCTCTACTGGGAGCACGAGGGCAACCGCGGCATACGCGTTGGGAAGTGGAAGCTGGTATTCAAATCCGAAAAGCGCGCCTGGTTCGACATCCCCTCAAGCACGTGGGAACTTTACGACATGGAAAACGACCGCACGGAGACGGAGAACCTCGCGAAGGAACACCCAGAACTCGTCGAAAAACTCGCCGCCCAGTGGCAACATTTCGCCGACACCTGCATGGTCAAACCCTGGCCCGCCTGGCCTCCGAAAAAGAAGTAGAGGATTATCCCTAAAGAAATATTTTGAAACTCACTCCCCCTCAAAGATGAGTTTATACGCGTCTTTAGGGGAAAGCGCCCATTGTTCCGCAAGCCTTTTCCCGTATTCACGCGCAGTATTAAGATCGTCTATTTCAATGCGCCTCTCTTGGGCAATTTTTAAGAACTCCGATTCTTGATCTATGCCAAGAAATTTTCGAGACAACAAATTTGCAGCGATTCCCGTTGTCCCGCTTCCGGCAAAAGGGTCTAAAATCCATGCATTTTTTTTTGATGACGCTAGCATTATCCGGGCGAGAAGCGGCAAGGGCTTTTGCGTAGGATGCTTTCCGCATGTTTTTTCCCATGCGCCGATAGCAGACAAGAGCCAGACATCTTTCATCTGGGCATCTTGGTTCAAACGCCTCATCAAATCATAGTCAAAATAATGCGGAACTTTGGCGTTCTTTTTCGCCCAGATGATTTGCTCCGTAGAATATGTAAAGTATCGACAGGAGAAATTCGGCGGCGGATTCTTTTTTTGCCAGGTTATCACATTTAAAATTTTGAACCCCATCTCATTCAACGCCTGGCCAATAGAAAAAATGTTGTGCATTGTTCCGCTTATCCAAATACTTGCATCATCGTTCATCTTCTCCGAAACCGCCGAAAGCCAGCGTCTATTAAAGTCATGAACATACTCCAAGCCCGGAGACTTATCCCACGCTCCCTTGTTGACGCTTGCCACTTTTCCATTTTGGACCGACAACCCATCATTTGAGAGAAAGTATGGAGGGTCGGCAAATACCAAATCGAATTTAAAGTCCAGCCCGGAAAGTTGCTCCACGCAATCTCCGAGAAGAAGATAAAAATCTTTTTTATCAGATTTGAAAAATGCCTCTGGCACTACCAGCCTCTCTCCACGCCCTCATTTAAGACACGGTCGATGAATATGGGCAAAGTCGCCAAATTATATACGCTTTGAATAACGCCGAAAGCCTCCTGCAGTTTATTTTTGGCAGAAAGCCAGCCGCAGCCGTCCGTAATCCACACAAATTCATACCCTTCGTGCCTGCTGATTTTGGCGGCGATATCAGTGTACGATCTTGCCACTTCGTTGAGCTTTGATCCTCCGCCATTGTAGTAATTTACTTCAATCAGATAGGTATTACTCTTTGTCTTAATGACAAAATCGAATACCTTAACATCGCTTCCGAGACTTTTTATACAGTCAAATTCCTTTACATCTAGCTGTGTCTTAAAGCAAATTCCAGCGCGCTCAAAACTGCGGGATACGACACCCTCCATTTGCGTACCGCTTCTATTCTTGCGCGCATTTGTATCCAGACCAACTTCAATTCCAAAAACATAATCAACAAGGTTCTTAATCTTGCCATTTTGAAAAACTTCGGCAAGTCCCGTTCCGTACAAGTACTCGCAGACTTTTTCGGGAGACTCAAAGTAAGAATTTAAACCGACAATCTCTCCGTTATCGCTTATAACTTTTCTATTCCCCCTCACGGCAATCAAGATTCCTAAAATATCAAAACATTTTTTGTTTTCTGCGAACAGTTCGCGTACGGCCTGCTTTAAATCAGGCTTTCCTAAAAGATAATTCAGCTGATTTAGCTTTATGCTTATTGCGGACACTTGGGTTCTGATTTTTTCAAAATCGGTGAAAAAATCCAGAGTAGAGTTTGTTTCCGTCAATTGATTTAAAAAATCATCAAACCGCCCGAACATATTTCCCCGCTTTCTCAATATTTGTTATTAAAAGTTCTGCTAATTCTCCCCGTTTCTGCGCATTGGAATTAATCCTCCTTCGCGCCACAACATTTTGTATGTCATAGCCCGCATAAAGATTTTGAAAAAATCCGTCCGCCGTGGAGGAATTGCTCAATACCCACTTGTGGCCGAGCGAATCGAGCTTGTCGCAAAAATCCTTCAGGCGTATTTGTTCCGCATCGCAAAATTCATTTTTTGAATATGAATTAAAATTGGAGGTATTGCTTATGGGCTTATAGGGTGGATCGAAATAAAATATTGAGTTCCCGCTTGCATGCGACAAGGTATCCTCAAAGTCCCCCGACAATATTTCAACATTCTTCAATCTTTCGCTTACCGCAAAAATATTTTCCACATCGCATATTTTAGGGTTTTTATAGTTGCCAATCGGCACATTGAATTCATTTTTCCGATTCACCCTATACAGACCGTTAAAGCACGTTCGGTTTAAAAATATGAACAATGCGGCATGCTCAACGCATGAAAGTTCCCGCGCGTTGAAAAGCGCTCTTCTTTCGTAATAGAAAAGGGCCTTATCTGCATCGAATTTTTCCGCAATGCGATAGCTTTTCTCTATGACTTTTAATGCGACAACTATTTTTTCCGGACTTTCCGCAATCACTCTAAAGGCATTTATTAAATCTGAATTGATGTCGTTTATGACTGCTTTTCTCACATTTTTGAAGGTAGAGAGAATATGAAATAAAACCGCGCCGCTTCCGACAAACGGCTCAATATAAGTAAATCCGTTTTCCTCGGCGCCTTTAGGAAACAGCGCCGTTATCCGCTCAAGCAGTTGAGTCTTTCCTCCCGCCCATTTTAAAAAGGGATATGCTACAGTTTTCATAATTTCTCTCTGGAATCAGCTTAACTCTGAAGCGTTTCTTTCGGTTTTCAATCGTTTTCTGATTCTTTGAATAACTTTGCGTTACTTCTGAGTTAATCTCATATTCCCACCTCTTCTTCGAGCCATGCGGAGAATTCCGGGACGCTTTCAAAGAGTCTGTACGGGGCTTGTTTGAGCAGGAGGGCTTTGTTCACGACCGAACTCCAGCAGGCGGCAAGCGGGATGATGCCGCATTCGCGCG
>JAVBSZ010000189.1:0-5384 GCA_031556415.1 Opitutales bacterium
TGAGACGGAGTAAATGAAGTCTCCGGTTATCTTCCCTCCGGAGAAAGTCCACGCAACCTTGCAAGAGCCGAGCCCTTTGACGATTTCGCCGTCCTTCGTTATGAGGTCGGGCTGGTCGTAGCGGAAGACGAAGGAATTGCGCAGGCCGAGCGACGTCGTGCAGCGCTTGCCGTAGAATGACGGCACCGTCACCTTGTCTCCAAATGTGAGTTCGGGCACGAGCACGGGCAGGTACTTGTCTGCCGGCCAGTCAAACACGCCCGTCATGTGCGGGAACGCGAGCGAGGCGGAAGAGTCCGCAACGCCGCCGCCCACCAGGGGCAGGTGCAGGTGCAGGCCGCTTTCCGCATTCTGGTAAATGAAGAGGCCCTGCTCCTTCCTGTTGGAGCTGTCAAAAGAGGCGTATTTGCCGTAGGAGGCCGGAGGCGTCGCCTTGGGCTGCATTTCGCGGCCTATGGTCTTTGCGAGGCGCGCCCACTGGCAGAGGTAGCGCGCGGCGTCAAAATTGGCGGTGCGCATTGTGTTCTTCGCGTACGCGGTGCGCTCGGCATCCTTAATGACAAGGTAGCCGTGCTCCTGGTCGAGGTACGTCATGAAGAAGAACTGGAATAGGCGGCGCAGGATGTCCATGTATTCGGGCATCTTGTCTTCGGTAATCCAGTTGTCGCGCATGGACTGGAGGATTATGGAAATGCAGTGCATCTGGCCGTAGACGCCTATACCGCGCCCGTAGGCCCAACCGAGGCCGTCCGCGCGGACGATGTCTGGCATCAGGCGCAGGTATTTTTCCGCGAAGGTGCGCAGCGACGGTATTTTCCTGTCACGCAGGTGCATGTTTGCGTGCAGCTGCAAAGACTGCCTTATGAATACGAAGGCGGAGATTCCGTAAAGGTCAAACACGCCGTCCATGCCCTTTTCGGGCTTGTCGTCAAAGTAGGAGTTGCTGGAGGCCTGCTGGAGGCGCTCAATGAACATATCGATGAGCTTGCCCGTCTCGTCCTTCTTGCTCAGGCCCATGCTAAAGCGCGCCACGCTCTTTGCGATGTTGAAAATCTGGAAGAAGTTGTTGTAGTCGGTCCGCGTGAGCAGGCGTTTATCCAGGTTCTTGCGAGTTTCGTCAAGCAGCCTGTCCCAAACGGGGTTCCTGTCTTTGGACGGACCGAAGGAGAGCAGCCCGAACGACGAATACGCGAGCCCGTCTTCCGAATATTCCTCCGCATAGGTCTGCGAGGTGATGCAGCGCGCGCAGAGGTCCACAATGTCTTTGCCCTCAAGCTCCGTCTGGCCCGTGGCCCTGTAATATTCCCCGAGGGCGAGAGCCGCGTGCCCCGACTCGTCCGGAAGCGAAATATCCGATTCCACCGGCGTTATGGTGCCGTCTTCGTTAATAGCCCCGATGTTGGCCGCCAGAATTGAGCGCGCCATATCCATGCATTGTTCGGAAAAATTTAACATTTAATTCAGATTCCTTTAATATACTAGGCGTTGAAAAATCTACGATTCCCCGCGCCTTGTCAAACCCCAAATTTTCCCAAGCGGCTCTGAGCGCATTTTGCCAAACGCTCCAATCCCCACTTGTTGAGGAAAGATTGAGGACTTTCTGCTTGATAAGCGGGCCTTTTGGCTTATTTCTTGGGGCACAAAACGCCTTATGAAAACATCGACATTTTTCACCGTTCTCGCGCTGCTTTTCGCCGCGCAAAACATCGTTTCCGCAAAGCCAACCACGCTTCTTGTGGAAGCGGAGAACTTCCAGTTCGTCGGCAACTGGGAATCGCACAAGCACAGCGACCGCAACATAATGGCGCTCTCTGCGGACAGCTCAAAATACGCGCCCGCAACGGTGATAAAGGTGCCGGTTGACGGCGTCTACCACGTGTGGGCCAGCGTTTACGACCATGCCGAGCAGAGCCCGCAGACGCGCACGATGAACATCCTCGTCAACGGGGAGGAGCTGCCCAACGTGTTGGGCACGCACGGCAAGACCTTCTTTGAATGGCAGTATGCGGGCGAGGTTGAAATCAAGGCCGGAGAAACGCTCCTGGGAATGAAGACCACCACGCCGAAAGTGCGCAACGCCCGCTGCGACGCCATCATCCTTACCACCGACAAGAATTTCAATCCCGTCGGCAAATACTTCACCCAGCGCGAGCGCGCAAGGTACCGCATAATCCCCGTTTACGCCGAGTGCGCGTATGAGAGCGATTTTGACAGCCTCGAAAAACTCTCAAAGTTCGACGGCGCGAAGTCGGTGTCGGTAAAAAACGCCGCAATAAAAATCACCTACACGCAGAAGAAGGACGCCAAAGGAAACGTCTTCTACGTGCGCGCAGCGGAGCTGCTCTCAAAGGGCAGGACCGTAGCCTCGGCGGACTTCGACGACGAGCTTCTATTCCTCACCTATTCCAAAACCAACAAGGGCTACCACTCCTCGTATTTCGTAAACTGGCTCGACAGCCTCCACCCGCCCAAAATCATAGTGGGAGACAGGCGCTACGAGCTCAACATACACCCCTTCTACCCCTACGCGCTCGGCGAAAACACGATGCTGCGCCCCGTGAACGTGAAGGCGGAAGGTTCCTCGCGCCTGCTCATCGAATATCCGAACGGCGTAAAGGCGCGCCTGAGCCTGCTTAATGACGAGCCCGTGGCCAAGTTCGAAGTTATCGCGACGGCGGACAGGGACGGCTACTACTCCTTCGGCTTCCTCGGCTTCAACTCCACGCCGAGGGACAATTTCAACGCGGCGGAAATAGCCCCGCTGCTCAAGAACCGCCGCCTCATGGACGCGCCAAAAATGATAGGGGATTCCATGACCTCGCAGCCCATGGTCGTCATAGACTTTGACGTAAACGGCAAGCCCTTCACAAACGCGCTGATTGCCGACCCCGAGAAACTGCCCTTCGGCGAATGGGCCGCCTACCACACGTCGCGCTACGGATTTTCGTCGGCAAGCCCGCAGTCGGCAATACAGGCGGCCATATTCAACCCCATCCTCGGCCTGCGCGAATCCATGAAGAGAAGCGGGGAGCCCATCGAAGCCTCCTGGTACATGCTCAGCTGCGACGGAGACTGGACCAACGCCTACGAAATCGCCAACGAAAAAATCTTCGCCGGAAGCGAACTGCGCGAGCCCTACACCGCGTCAATTTCCGAGGCCGCCGAGAACATGGCCGAGTACATGAAAAACGAGGACGCCTCGGGATGGTCGCCACACATGAAGGCCAGATGGAATATTGAGAGCAAGTACCAGGTGACGCAGTCCTCCCCGCTGGCGGAAGTCTCCGCCGCAATCCTGATGGACGACGAGGAGTACTACAAAAACATCTCCCTGCCGACGATTGAATTCACGCTTTCGAGAGACTACGTGCACTTCGCCGTCTCCGACGACAACCTGAAAGTTTCCGCAGTCAGCTCCCTCAAACTCACCGTGCCGTCGGAAAGCCAGGACGCGGGCTACTACGCGGGCGTGCGCCGCCTCACGGGCGGGGGCAACCCGTGGCTCAAGGAGTTTTACGAGAGCAACAAGGGGCGCCTCGGCGGGGCCATGCCCGCGTGGGCCGTGAACCTCGGCGTGCACCTCGCCTGCCCCGAAGACATGCCTTTGGAAAAAGTGAAAGCCGGCGCGAACGAATGGATAAAGGGCGCCTACCGTTCAAAGATATTCGAGGAACCGAACTATCAAAATTTCGTGAACGTCAGCTTCTACCCCTACTGGTGGCTTTTGAACGACCTCTACGAAATCACAGGAGACAAAAACTACGCAAAGCACGCCGAAACAGGCGCCTTCCATACAATGAGCACGCTCTGGAACCACCCAACGCCGCCGAAGGGCGAGTGGGAAATCTACAAGGACGGATACGCTCAGGGCGTCGCGTCAATATGGTGGAAGGGCGCGGAGCGCTACCGCCTGGGCTATGACGAAACGCGCCCGAAGATAGAGGAGCTTTTCAAGGGCGTGAAAATCGACGAAAAACGCCTGCCCTCCATGTACCCGTTTGACCCCAAGAAGGTTGACGCCATGATGGTTTCGCGCATAGGCCTGGGCATAGAGCAGCCCTCGACCTACGGCGTGAGGACGCAGAATTTCAGGAACATCCTCATGCCCTCGTGGTCCGCGGAAATGCTCAAGGCCTACCAGTACGGCGGGCGCGACATCCTGCACAAGTTCTCGCGCCACGCGATAGTGGGCAGGTTTGCGAACTTTCCGGGCTACTACATAAGGGACTATATAGACGTGCAGTTTGACCCGCAGTACCCCTACAAGGGTCCGGACATCACCTGCCTCTACTTCCACCACGCGCCCTGCCAGTTCGCGCAGACTTATGACTACCTCATGGCGCAGGCCGAGCAGCGCACGGACAACAAAATCAAGTTCCCCTTCGTGCGCCAGCAGGGCTACGTATGGTTCACGGACAGGATATTCGGCCTTGCCGGAAAGGTTTTTGACGACGCCTCCGCGCGCCCGCTCATCGAAAAGGGAGCCATCACCGCTGACACCCACAAGGTCAGCGTGCTGACGGCCCGCGGCAAAAACTTCGTCTGGGCGGTGCTGCTTAACGACGCGGGCAAGGACATAGAGGCCAACATAGCCTTCAACAGGAATTCAAAGCTCCTCAAGGGCGCAAGGCTTGAAAGCGCGGCCGTGTACAGTGCAGACGGCAGGCAGACGGGCGCGGCCGCAATCGCCAAGGGCGCAAAGGTGAAGATACCCGCGCTCGGCCTAATCGCGCTAAAAATACCGGCATCGGAGTACGACACTTCGTTCGAACAGAAGCCCATTGCGGGCGCTGGCCACGTCTCGCAGAAGGCCATAGCGCCCAACTGGGGAGACCTGCACGCATTCCGCATACGCGGCCCCTTCGGAAAAGACTCGCTCTACGTCGTGCTTACGTCAAAATACGACACGCAGGGCAAAGTGAAGCTCACCATGAACGGAGAAGACAAGGGTTCAGTATCCCGCTTCCCGTACGAATTCAGCATCTACCCGATTCCTCAGGACCAGGACATATCCTTCAGCGTGCGCATAGAGGAGGGCAACAAAACCGTCGCCGAAAGCGAAACGCTGAAGCTCGGCAAATAGGCGCGCGCAAGCTTTTCACAAAGCGGAGAGGCACGCCCTCCCCGCTTTTTATCTCTTCAAGACTATGCGGTTTAATTTGCCGCACTTCGGCTTTTTTCTTCGGCATGTTTGAGGGCATGTTTCATGGCGTCAAGGCGCGCGGAAAAGGCGGGGTCTTTTGAGAGGTCTCGCATTTCGTATTTGTCGCTCTCAAGATTGAAGAGCAGCCACTCGCCAATCTGCGGGTAGCTTATGATTTTGAAACCGTCTTTGACGAGCGCGCGCTGCGTGTCCATGAAGCCTATGTATATCTCTTCGCGCG
>JAVBSZ010000198.1:0-7617 GCA_031556415.1 Opitutales bacterium
GGTTTTTGATGGTGATGAAGAGCTGCCAGAGCTCGCGGGAGGTGAGCGCGCGCCATTCCCGGTTGCCGCCGAACTTGTCGCTTGCAACGTCCGCAATGTATTCATCCGGAGCGCCGAGCTCATCGATGTCGGGGATGTCCAGGCCCGCGCGCTCAATCCACCAGATGTACATGCGGCGCAGGCCGTCTTCCACGGCGCAGCCGGCCATCTCTTTTGACCAGACCATGAACCCATGCTCCTGGAGCATCTCCAGGGCGTAGAACATAACTGTCCATTGCTCGTTATTCAGGCGGCTCGGTTCAATGTATTCGCCGAAAATATCAGAGTTAACAGAGTGCCGCAGCGCTTTCTTTTCCTTATCAGGCTTTAGGGCCCATCCGAATTTTTCAAATATATCGTTCCATATGAAAAGATATTTTGCTATCTGCCTGCGTTGCGCGGGCGTGATTTTAGCGCGTGCTGCGCGCGGTTTTGCTGCTGTTGCTGTTTTCATTATTTCCTCCTACAAGCATCGACGACTACTGCGCAGATGAAAACGACCAATCCGATGGCGAGGATCGCCGGAACGACGATGAGCGCCGTAAAGCCTATTTGAACCCAGATCGGGACTGTGAAGTGTGCGAGGACGCTCATTTTTGCCTCCGTTCCATGGGCATCTTCGCCACGTGATCACAAAGCCATTTAAAAGCCTCCTGCTTCATTTCATCAATGCTGGCGCGGTTGCATGAGGTGTAATAAATTCTGTTCCTGCTTGCGCGGCTGCCATAAAATACTTCCATGGCAATTCCAGCGAATGGTGCGGGCGGAACCTTCATTTCATACACCTCAAAATTTATTTCTCCGGCGTACGCTTCCCAGCGGCTGTATTCGGAATTATAACGCCATTCAAGCGCCTTAGGCTGCACGTTGGGCTCGTCCGCAATGATGTTTGAGAGCTTCCTTAGCCAGCGCTTGGCCTTGGCGCGCGCCGCATTCTCACTACTAAAATAGTCGCAAAGTTGGCACGGCCCCAGCCCAAGGGATACGTTCCCATTCGGGGCATAAACAATATCGAAGAGCTTTTTCCCGTTATAAAAACCGTTGTAAATATCGAGGCCGAAGTCCGTTTTTCGCTTTGATTTTTCCCACTCGATTTTCATTTCTCCCCTTTCAATTCGGCATTGGCGTAGACGATGAACTGCTCGCTGGTTTCGCGCTCGAAGTAGTGCGCGAGCGTCTGCGCTGCCATGCTGTCGCCTTTGAGCAGGCGCTTAATGGCCTCCTTGTTGAGGCTGTAGCTGACCGTCACGCATTCGTCCAGTCCCTCCAATTTGTAGAGCTTTTCGGCAAGCTCCGCCTCTTTGAACTTCGTGATGTTGACGAGTTTTTCCGGCGTCGTTTCGTAGCCGAAAATTCCGAGCGCAAAATTGACGCTCTTGCGACCGTCCGGCAGCAGCCTGTCGCGCATATTTTTGGCGAAGGTCGCGAGCACCGCTTTAAGCGATTTGCGCGCCTTTTCCAGCGGCCCCCACTCCGCGGCATGCCTTGCCATCATCGCCTGCTTCTCGGCGGCCTGCTCGGCCTCCACGCCCATCTGGCGCACGCGCAGGCGCGCGTACTCGTTCAGGCCCTCGAGGAATTCGTCCTGCGTTTTGATTTTAGCGTTTACCTTGCTCATGGTCTGCAATCACTTTCTTTGCGTATTCTACGAGCAGCGCCTTGAGGCAATGAAGGATTTGGATATGTGGCCCGCGTGGGAGCTCGTGCGTCGCCGCTATTCAAAAGTTCCGCGGGGCTGGGCGCGCATTTGGACTGACGAAGGCGGGACAATTTACAGCGGCAACAGAATGGCCGCGCTCATCACAGACGACATCTGGTACCGGATAAACAAATTCGGGTTCAACTACCCGCCCTTCGATTTCGGCAGCGGAATGGGCGTCGAGCTCGTGCCGCGCGACGAAGCCATTGAGATGGGACTGATAAAAGAGGACGAGCTGCTGCAGCCGGACTTTGACACGCCGACGCTAAACTCAAATCTGGAAACGCAGCTGGAGGCCGATGAGGAAACTTGGGATGAAGTGCTCGAACACTTCAAAGGCTTCGGCGAACGCGAAGGCGGGAGGCTCGTATTCACGGATCCCAACGGCAACAAGCCGTACCACCCGGAGCAGCTCGCAAACCTCATCGGCCGAGAATTGCCGGAAGGTTATGACAACCTCCAACGCGACAGCCTCGTGACGTGGACGTCCGACTACGAAAGGATTATAAATAATCCCGACAGCGACGTATCTGAACATTTCCGGCGCTTGGTCAGCCGCACAATCCCGGAGCGCAAGACGGACCTCTGGCGCGGCATGAGCTTTGAGCAGAATGATTTTAACTCCTTTTTAAAGGGCATTTCAAAATCTGGCGAACTGAAGCTGGACCGAGCTTTCACGAGCTTTTCAAATTCCCCCTCCGCCTCCGTACGCTATGCGGAAGGCAAGTCTGTCGGCCTCCTCATCAACATCCGCGACAGCGTCACTGGACGCGATATTTCGCCGAGCGTGCACAAATTCTATCCTAAAAACAAAGATGAGGATGAAGTGATTTTCAATTACGGAGCCACGTTCAAAGTGCTTGAAGACGGCGAAGCGATAATTAACGGCAGGCATTACAGGCGCATAATCGTGCGCGAAAAACGGAAGGGGGAGAAATGAAATTATTTTTTTCCGCCCGTATGAAGCCTTCCGCTGTGGTGGCCTCGGCGCTCCTTAAAGCGCACAAGTTCGCGCGCGTCTTCAACGTCTCCCTTGCGCCGCTGCGCAATTTCGCTAGGGCTGAGTTTGATTTCAATGCGCTTGCCTGCAAAGGGATTTGCCCGCGCAATAATGCGCTGGTCAGCCTCCCACTCTGCTTGTGTCGCGTATCTTTTCACAAGGCCATAGCAGCGCATTTTGCGGGCTTTGTCAACCTCAAACTGGAGGGCGCGCCGTGCTGGTTATAAATCTATCGCATGATGTGCTTGAAGCCGAAATGGCGCTCAAAGGCCTTAAGCTCCAACTGAACCCGAGCGGCAGAAAGAGGCTTTGCGGCAAGCTTGCAACCAGCCTTAAACGCACCTTCAGGCGCAAATTTAATGAAAACGGCGCAGCGCCCAAGGAAGGCGAGCGCGGCGGATGGACTAGTACGGGCTTCTGGCAGAAGGCCGGGGATTCCATCGAAACAGATACGACGCCCGGCGGCGTTTCGCTACGCGTTCCTCAGAAGGGTGTCGGCCTGCAGTACCGCGGCGGCACCGTTAAGCCTACGGATTCAAAGAATCTGGCTATACCGCTTGTCAAAAGCGTCTACGGGCAGCGCCCGCTGGGCTTCCCGCTCAATGAATTTTTCGTCTATACGGCGAAGACGGGCAAGAAGAATACGTTTTTAGCGCGCGCAAAATCACAGCCGCTCGAGCTCTGCTACCTGCTCAAGCCTTCCGTCACCATCAACCCGCACCCGGAAAAATTCCCGACCGACGAACAAATCATAACGGACGCGGAGCAGGTTGTCCGCAACCACATCGCAATAGAAAAACTCAAAAAATGAAATACGAATTTAAAGACTCAAAGCTGCTGCAGGCGCAGAAGGCCATAGAGGAGTACCTGAAGGAGCGCTTCCCCTACGATGCAATAACAATCCTGTCCCGCCACAGGGGGAATCTTGAGAACGACGTTGAAGCCGCGGTCGCGCAGCTCGGCCTCTGCGTGGCTGTGGAGGCGGCGCTTCCCACGGAATACGGCGGCACTGTCACGGAGGACGTGGACATCAAGGCCGCCATCGAGGTGCACGTGATGGAGGAGCAACTCATCCTGTCCTCCGCGCCCATTGAAATCGGCGGCGTCACTGTGGGTGCCGCGAACACGCTGGAGGGGATAATAAAAGTCCTCAACACCTTCCGCTTTGAGAACACGGATTTGGTGTTCAAGCCCGTAAAAAACTATTCGGAAAACGCGGTGCTGCACTACGTCCTACCCATCGAATTTATCGCGCTTCTTTAACAAAACACAAAAGGAAAATCAAAATGAACAAAACACCAACCAAGACAATTAAGGGGCCGTGCTACATAGAGCGCGGCGCGGCCAAATTCCAGGTGAAGGGCAACGTGACTCTCGCCTTCATAAACGACACCAGCGACGTCGAAAGCGCGCTCGCCGGAAAGATAGGCAAGATTCTCGAAGCGCAGCGCGCGGAGGCGAAATTCACGCCGCTGGAATTTTCGCGCCTAGAAGACCTCTTTCCGTTCATCAACTGGGTGTTTGGCGACTCCGTGATATCTAAAAACAAGGAGCCTCTGAAAATCTACTCCCGCGGGGAAGGCAACGCCGCCAACGTCATAGAGCTACCCACCAGCATTATGATAAGCTTCAGCGCGCTCTCGCTCGGCAGCAAGACCGATCCTCTCGGCGAATTCACAATACTCTGCCTGCCCGACTTCTCCAAGAGCCTCAAGGATCCGGAGGCGCTCTGCAAGGAAACCGTCGTGGCCAACGGATGGAATCCGCCGTCGCTCGTCAGCGCGAACATTCTGCGCCTGCCATTCTTCGGCATGCTCAAAAGCTCGACCGAGGAGATCGCGTTTGACTTCGAAGACGGAGCGTCCGTCGAATTCAACATCACGCTCAGCGACGACAGCACGGCGCGCACCGGCCTCTTTGACAAGCTTGTGGACGCCATCGAAGTGTCGGCAAAGTTCAAATGCAAAAACATCAGCGAGGCGAACTGGAGAAAGATAGCCAAGCTCTACGGCTTCGCCAACCTGGGCGACTTCATCGGCGGCGGCTCCAGCCCAGACCTCATCATACGCGGCGCAAAGGCCGGCGACTATGAATTCACAATCCGCAGCGCGGAACCGGACGGCGAGCGCCAGCTCATTTTCAGCCGCACGGAAAACCGTTTCGGAGAGCTGACCTTCGTCTCCACGGCGAGCGACGTCGAATCGAAATTCTCAATCGGCCTAGCAGAGGCGGATTACGTCTTCGGACAGGGGGCGCAGGGATAATCCATGCTGCGCGGGCGCTTACAGTTTGCGGGAAGACTGCTCGGGGAAGTCGGCATTGAGGGCGTCAAGGCCATCAACGCCAGAGTCTCCGGCAGCTCCCGCCAGACTGAAAACGTCGCACCCCGGGGGAGCCGTCACGCAAACTACATAGACGCGGGCGGCGCGGAGAATGAGCTCACGTTCACAATCAGCCGCCAGTTCGCCAGCGCCCATGCGGCGGAAGCGTTCGAGTTTAAGGAGTCCACAAGGCTCGCCAACCTCCCGGGCGGAAGCCTCCGTTACGACACCCCGCGCAACACTTTCGCCGTTCCGGACGCGCAGTCTCCAAGCATCGCGCACGAGCGCAAGGGCGTGAACGTCGCAACGACCTACACGTTCCAGTGTGGGCGCATAATCACCGAGTGGCCGCTAACCGCAAAAATTAACGGCGTGAACACGCGCCTGATTGTACGCCTTCCGCACGGCCCATCATATTTAACAGCGGAGAAACTCCCATGACACCAGAAGAACTTTTAGAGCAAACAGGAATTCCAATCAACGACATCGTTCCCAGTGAGGAACTCCCTCCGGACGCCCGCATTCCCTATGGCGATGGCTCAATCCGCTTTGAAGACCTATGCGCGCAGATAATCGGCGAGGTATTCAAAGCGCTGAACGCCCGCGGCGTCTTGGTAAGCGACAATGGGCTGACGCTGGAAAAACTTTTTATGAAGAACAAAACCTCCGGAGACATGGAGACGCTTGTCGTCAAAAACAACCCGCAGGGCAATCCGGATTTAATTTTCGAGGAATAATTATGAAAAAGATTTTAATGGTATTTTTGCTCGCGCTCGGCATCGCCACGGCGCAGGCGGGATGGTGGAACGTCAGGGTCGGCGACGACGGCAAGCTTGAGTTCGACACGCTCATTTCAAAGAACGGCATTGCGACGCAGTCGTGGGCGCATACGGAATTTTACGACAAGGCTTTCCTTGATTCAAACTTTCTGACTGCCGCGCAAATCGAGGCGAGCTACGTCAAGACCGCGAGCGCCAACGCAAAATATCTTTCGATAACGACAGCCTCCAGCACGTACCTCACGAAGTCGGATGCGGCGGGGATTTACGCCAGCGCAACGGCTTTGACTGCGTTGCAGACATCGCTCTCCAGCTACGTCATGCAGAACTCTCTGACGTCTACCTTAAGCGCGTATTCCACCACGGCGCAGATTTCGGCGGCATATTTGACGAGTGCGACGGCTACGTCCACGTACCTAAAAAAGACGGACGCGGCGTCAACCTATCTGACGAGCGCACTTGCGGCATCAACGTATTTAAGCCAGTCCTCGGCGACCTCCACTTACTTAAAGAAGACGGATGCCGCAGCGACCTACGTCGCAAAGGCGGACGCGCCGCGCTACTACCGCATAAAAATTGATTGCACGCCGCGAATTGCGTACAGTGGCTCAACAAAGATTGATTTCTTTCCAACGGATTTTGAACTTAAAAACGGCCTCGGAGACGCTTACAGCTACGGCGCTGCTACCTTTTTTCCGCGCGACCCGGAAGACCCCCACCGACCTTCTCCCAAGCGCGACATGGAGGCCAACATCTGGTTTCAATGCGCTGATTTGGTTAATTTTCACGCCTCCTCATGGGTTCCTTTTGAACCGAAGGTTT
The DNA here is from genome assembly GCA_031556415.1 of Opitutales bacterium. Taxonomy (GTDB): domain Bacteria; phylum Verrucomicrobiota; class Verrucomicrobiia; order Opitutales; family Intestinicryptomonadaceae; genus CALXQW01. The sequence goes on from JAVBSZ010000198.1 coordinate 6,661, forward strand.
TCACAAGTTTGGCGCAGCAGGTTCGCCTCATGAGCGCGACCACTACCATGGCCGCGCCGACAAATACGGAAATCACCGCCATGGCCATTGAACCAAATATCGACGGAGAGCTGCTCAACGGCACGCGCGTTTCCGGAGTATGGAGCGATTCAAACGCCAGTCTCAACCCCATGGCCATTCTTTACAACACCGCCAGCGTGGAACTCTCCAGCAAAGGCAATGAACGCTGGAGAAGCGCCGAGATTGAACGCATCTATCAGCGCACATCCAAGCCGCAGGGCTACGCGGTGATACTGGACAATTACCAATTTCAGAGTTGGACGTCGGGGGTGCCTACCAACTGGACGAAGGGCATCTACGTCACTTCCTGCTCGCAAATTACAAACGACCTGCCCGTGGGATATACGAGCGGTATTCGCCTTGTCACAAGCTATGCTCTCGGCGGTTCGACGTCCAACAACATGCTCTCAATGCCGTCGCCCGCCGTGGCGTACAAGAGCTACCACGCCATTGTAGGATGCTGGGCGCGGCGCATACCCGGCAACACCAACGGCTCAACTTCAATGGGCATCAGCTATGGGAATGCCATGTGCGTATTGAAGGAAAACGGCATGCTCGGCGGCGTCGCGCTTACTAACACTTGGGTCTACTATGTCGGATACGGCAAAATCACGACCAATGCCTCGTTAAAACTCGGAATTACCGGACACAGCACCGGTGCGGAGATAACCGGGCTCACATTTATCATTTGGGAGGCTGAATAATTATGAAAAAAATAACCACATCAATTCTGATTCTGATCGTCGCGCTTTTCGCCTTTGCGCAGGACGCCAAAACGCCGCGCATCCTCACGCGCAGCGAGAATATCCTGCTCGCCAACCTCGGGGCGATATCAACGGGCGGCGGGGATTTGAAAGCGCAAATCGCCTTCGTGCGCCTCGTCAAAGCGCGCGATTC